>JAKPCT010000057.1 GCA_029553165.1 Bacillota bacterium | reverse complement strand
TCCTCTTCTAATCAAGTTAGAACATAGAAAAAGAAAGGCCGTCGGTTATTCGACGGCCTTTTTGCTTAACTATCTTCTGATTAGTGTTTATGTTCACACGGTTTATCACAGGGTTCTTTTTGCTCCTTACCGCTGCAGCATCCTTCTTTCTTAATGCTATCGGCAGGTGAGTTGACCTTTGTTGAATCGCAGCAACTCTTTCCCTCTTCCTTGCTGTGACCACCACAGCATTCAGTTTTTTCTTGGTTTGTGGCATCGCTCGCCTTGGAACCGCAAGATGTCAAAGCTAAACTGCTGACAATAAGTAGCGATGAAGCAATCAATACTATTTTCTTCATTTTACAAGCTGTTTTTGGTTTGAATTTGCAAATAAAACCAATTCAACAAAAATGGGCAAATTTTTAAACATGTTATAAATCAAATCGGTAATTTATACCTAGCCCAAACCATCTGCCAGGTTGATTCACATTTGCTATATCAACATAATGGTTATCAAACAGATTATTCACATCAAAATAGATGTTTAGCCTTTTAAAACTATATCCGGCTCTTACATCTAGAAGCATAACATCGGGATATGGAGTTGGTTTTGATGTGTTAGTATCGATATATTTTAAATACTCACCGTTACGGTCCTGATACCTTAGGGTCCAGTTCAGGAATAGATTTTTAAAGGTATGCTGGGAGTATACGGTTATACAATGCTTAAGGTAATCGAGCACATAGTACGAATCTAGTTCGCTTTTCCCCTTACTGCTTTCAGTGTAAGCGTACGATAGGGTAATCCTATCGGTATAAATATTCAGATTTTTAGTATTCAAGCTAAGATTAATGTTGGTTCCCCAGGAGTTTAATTCTGTGTAGTTAATGGTTGTCCAAACCGTTTCGTTTGCTGGCTTTACCCAGTCGATAATGTCGGTACCCTGCCTGTAAAATAAAGCAATTTCAACCCTTAGGATATTCTGATTCAATTTTAAACCCGATTCATATGTGGTGGCATATTCAGCCTTCAGGTTTGGGTTGCCAATATTGGTAGGTCCCTGGTAGTACAAATCGGTAAAAGTTGGGAGCCTAAACGAACGATTCACCGATGCAAATGGTCTAATATTTTTAAACAGATTGTAGGATAAATCGGCACCCCAAGTCCAAATATCGCCAAACTTATTTGAATGATTATACTGCCCACCAAGCGAGAATGAGAACTGCTCAAAAAAGAAACCCTGGGTGGCGTAAGCCAAAAAATGATTGCGGGAATCGCCCTTTTTGTAGTAAACATTTTCACCCCAAACCTTAACGGAATCGGTCAGTGGGCTTCCAAGCTTGTTGCTTAATATTTCTTCACGTCTCAGCTCAACTCCTGCTTCGGTTTTCCCCCATTGATAATACCGACCAACCGAAAGCTTTCCACCATAAACATCGGTTGCATGGTAGTTGTGGCCGGTATACCACGAGGCTGGATTGGTTCGGAAAAGTTCAAACCTATCGGTATGTTTACGGTAATAACCTGCCGCTTTGACCGTAAAATTGTTCCAGGTTCTATCAAAACCAAGTGAGCCTAAAATAGCCCTGGTTGCCTCATACTGATTGGGATACTTTGGGGTATAAAAGCTATTAGCTCCAAATCCTTTATCCTGGTATCCCGCAAAGAAATTAAGTTCTGATTTGTTGAATGAATAGGATGTATGAAGGTAGACGTTCAGGTTTTTGAAATCGGTATTTTCAATATACCCGTCGCTCCTGTCATACGAGGTTGCTATAAACGAACGAAGTTTTTTGCTGCCAATATTTTGCGAAGCCGAAACCTTGGTTAAGCCATACTCCCCGGCAAAGAACGAAAGTTCACCTCTACCACTGCCATCGGGTTTTGTGATTATGTTAATAGCTCCGGCAAACGCTCCTGCACCATACTCACGTGCTCCGGGGCCTTGTAGAATTTCAACCCTATCAACCGCATCAATGTTTATGGGTATGTTTAGGTTATGATGACCGGTTTGTGGATCGGTAATGTTGATTCCGTTTAGCAGAACCATAACCTGATCGAACGAACCGCCCCTGAAATTAATGTCGGCCTGAACACCATTTGTTCCACGCTGCCTGATATCAATTGCCGCCACCTGCTCAAGCAACTCGCCAAGCGCGGTGGCCTTACGTTGCCCCAACTCATCGCGGTTAACAACCCTTACTACCCTAGTAAGCTCCGAATAGGTGCTCGCTTTCTTGCTGGCATTTACTACAACCTCTTCAATATCGACATTTTTTGTTATCGCAACACTATCGGGCTGTGCAAACGTTGCCATTGGCATGGCAAGTAAACAATACGAAAAGGGCAATACCCCAATGGTTACTACCGTTTTAAAACTTTCAAATACTCCGTAACCCTTGTGCGACCACTTTGTGAATCGCTTTACCATGTTACTGAAAAACATTTTTTTACGCATAGTTTGATTGATTAATTAGTTAAACATTAATTACGTTGAGCATTTAAAACTCAACGCCTGCAAAGGTAAATATTATAAAAAGCATTAATAGACGTACGGAAATGTTTAACAACAAGCAAATAATAATCCTAGAGGTGTTCGTGAATAGGAATAACACACGTGTAAGGAGACGCGTGCAAACGATGTGATTTGGTTGATGGTTGATAGTTGGCTTGAGAATCTTAAATGTTGAATCTTGAATCCCGCAAATGCGGGACAAGTTCTTGAATTTTGAATCTTTAACCCCGCAGTGCGGGGCGTGCTCTTTAACCTTTATCTTTATCTTTTATCCTTTATCCTTTATCCTTTATCCTTTATCCTTTATCCTCACATCCCCCTTACCTTCTTTTCCCAGTTCCAGGCAGTAAGCAAGGCATACTCAAGAGTGCTCTCGGTTTTCCACCCAAGCTCTTTTTGTGCCAAAGTGGTATCGGCCCAAACCTTCTCGATATCGCCGGCTCTGCGGCCTACAATCTCGTAGTTGAGTTTTACGCCGGTAACCCTCTCAAATGCCTTTACAATTTCCAAAACGGTAATACCTCGACCGGCACCAACGTTAAACACCTCATAGGGCTCCTTACTTCTTCCTTCAATCATTCGTTGTAAGGCAAGTACATGTGCACGAGCCAAATCAACCACATGAAAGTAGTCGCGAATGGCAGTGCCATCGGGAGTGTTGTAATCGCTTCCAAAGATTTGTAACTTCTCACGAATACCAGCAGCCGTTTGAGTAATAAAAGGGACCAGGTTATCGGGCTTACCCAATGGCAGCTCACCAATTTCAGCCGATGGATGTGCCCCTACAGGGTTGAAATATCGCAATGCAATGGCGTAAATTCCATTAGTTGAGCGAACGGTATCCTGAATAATATCCTCGCCCACCCTTTTTGTATTCCCATAAGGCGACATCGCAGGTTTACGGGGAGTTTGCTCGGTTACCGGCAAAACATCGGGCTGACCATAAACCGTGCAGGAGCTTGAGAACACCATATATTTACCGCCAAATTCCTTGAGCATCTGCATCATGTTGATAGTTGATAGTAAATTATTCCGGTAGTAATCAAGTGGTTTATCAACGCTCTCGCCAACTGCTTTTAAAGCAGCAAAATGAATGATACCTGAGATATTGCCTTCGGCAGAAAAGAGGTTTCGCATGGCTATTAAATCGGAGCAATCGGCCTCAATAAG
>JAKPCT010000023.1 GCA_029553165.1 Bacillota bacterium | reverse complement strand
CAGTTTTTCGGGGGATTCTTCCCTGCCCACCGGTTAGGTGGGCCTGCCCACCCTGCCTACCCTGCCTACCGGCAGGCAGGCGGCAGGCAGGGCTGACGCTCAGAATGACCGTGGGGTTTTTGCTGTGGATGGGATTCTTCGCTTCGCTCAGAATGACAACCGCACTACTGTCATCCTGAGGGCGAAGCCCGAAGGATCTCATGCGAAGTAAGTGAGGGATTCTTCGCTACGCTCAGAATGACAACACAAAAGCGCTCAGAATGACGAAGAAAATTCAAATCTCCCGCCTGCCATAACTTGTTAAAGATTATTATTGCAGAAACAGATATTACTTAGTTAATAATTCTTTTAAGAACAAGGCGGGCAGGCAAAATTGAGGAGGCTGAAAAATTGCCTTTGGCAATTTTTCAGCTACAATAATTTTGCATTTTGCATTTTGAATTTTGAATTTACTATGGTTTCTTGTTTATTTTTTAAAGTTTTTTATAATCAAATTGATGACGAAAGAAGGAAAAATTGATATTTCATGGATGACTTTTGTGAGATTTTTTATAGTAGCCGGCCTTTTGGTTTTGGCCTATATTTTGCGTTCTGTTTTAGCCATGATTTTTGTTTCGATTATTATTGCGGCGGCTTTGTCTCCTTTAGTAGATTGGTTTGAAAAGAGAAAAATTCCCCGCTTGGTCGGCGCTTTGATTATCTATTTAGGTATTATTGCCCTGATTTCTCTCATTATTTATTTTGCCTTCCCGATTATTTATGAGGAAGTTTTGAATTTGGCTGATTCTTTGCCGGGCATATCAGAACAAGTTTTACACCTGATTTCTAATTCGGTTTTGGGCGAGCGCATTTCCGATTTTATTTCAAGTTATCAAGGATCAATTATTAAAGATGCTTCACAATTTTTTTCCATTTTAATTAATTTGGGAGGCGGAATTGTTTCGGTTTTGACAGTATTTCTGATTTCTTTTTATTTGCTTTTGGAAAAAGATGGAGTTTCTGATTTTATTAAATTTATTGTTCCGCAGAGCATTGAGCCGACGGTTTTAAAAGTTTGGTACCGTTCACGTTTGCGTTTGGGAAAATGGCTGCGGGTGCAGATACTTTTAAGCAGTATTATTGGCGTAATGGTGTTAGCGGCGCTTTTAATTTTGGGAGTAAAATACGCTTTTATTTTGGCGATTTTTGCAGCGGTTTGTGAATTGGTGCCAATGGTGGGACCTATTTTAGCCGGTGTGGTAGCCAGCATTGTGGCTTTGACTCAATCATTGCCTTTGGCGATTTGGACGGCGATCGCATTTATTCTTATTCAGCGTCTAGAAAATGATATTTTAGTACCAGCAATTATGGGTAAAACTATTGGTTTTAATCCAGTGATTGTTTTGGTGGCTTTGTTTGCAGGTGGTAAAT
>JAKPCT010000020.1 GCA_029553165.1 Bacillota bacterium | reverse complement strand
CTGAACTGCCCTGCTTCAGTACGGAGGTGGATTTTTAACAGTTTGCCGTTTATTAAGATTCGCTCTTCGGTTATTGCCAGGATACGATTCCAAGGGATGGTTTCTTTGGGAAAGTAAAAAGGGATGTTGAATTTGACGCCTTGGTCCCCGACTTCCAGAAAAGGAGTAACAATACGCCAAATAAGCGCCGCTAAGGCTAAGGGCTGCATGACGACGAATGTTATGGCGACTAGTTTTATTAGCGGTGTCGCCTTGAGGATTAAACTGAAAAATATGATTAATAAGCCGAGTAAAAAGAGTAGTCCGTCAAAAACCAACAAAATGGTCAAAGCGACTTTTTGATGGGGCGCCAGGTAATATTTTCGCTCCATAATACCTTCCCTCCCGGTTTAGATCTTTTTTCATTCCACATAACATAATTCCTAATTTCGCCAAGTTATAAATAAATCCTTTTTTTGGCATCGATGATAAATATTTATAGTATAGTGTTTTAGATTTTTTAGTTTAGCTATATTAATATCGAAAAACCCCTTGTAAACTTCATTTCTCCTCTTTTTTAGTAAAAACCTTCTCTAACAGGCGAGATATCCCTTATCCATTTTTTTATGGCATAATTGTTAAATTTTTAAAAGGAAAATAAAAGAATTTGTAGAATAATGGCAATCGTTTAGGTTACGTAAAAAAATGGGTGTGGTTTAATTAGGTACTAATTGTAAAATTTCAAGTAAAACAACTCGGGCTGTTTTTAGAACGAAAATTGAATATTAAGTTTTTAATATTTGCTTAAGAACTTTTGAGGAGGCGGCTTTGATATGGAAGAACGTTAAAAAATTCCGTTGGCTGGTATATGTCATTTTACCGTTTCTGTTATCAACGATCAGTTTTGGCGAGACGACCGTTACCAAGTATGAGGTTGAGCGTACTTGGGGAAAGGCGGTTAATAATAACGCTCCGGCAAGCCCAACCCAAACCCCGGATTTGGAAGCGAAACTCCGGGAAGCTTTGGAGCTACTGGAAGAACCCAATCCGGACGGTGGTAGCCTTGGAAAGCTGGCTCGGGAGATTGAGGAGTTGGATCAAAAGATCCGGGCCGACTTCGCGGCGACCGAGAATGAGTTGCGCGGTAAAAACGTATCCGCAACCATTTTAAAACGGCACCAAGACTTCGTGGC
>JAKPCT010000018.1 GCA_029553165.1 Bacillota bacterium | reverse complement strand
CTTGCACTTTTTTCTCTTTTAGCATTGACTGAGATCCTTCGTTTCACTCAGGATGACAAAAGGCATGTTTATTTTTATTAACTGAACGACTTTTTAATTTAACATAGTAAATTTAATGCAAATCAGTCAAAAAAAGCATTTCCGACTACAATTACATTGATTTTTTCAAACAGCTTTTTACCTTTGACACAACGTTGATTAAAAACAATGCGTGTAGCAGACCAATACTTCAGAACCATTTGGGTTGATGAGGGCCAACTGCCCGATGTTCAAATAATTGACCAACGCTATCTACCACATGAGTTCCATATTGAAACCATATCGTCCTATAAGCAGATGGCCATAGCCATAAAGGAGATGCAACTGCGTGGAGCCGGCCTAATTGGTGTGGCTGGAGCATTTGGTGTGTACTTGGCTTACCGCGATGCATTTCAGGGCAACCAACCGATGGTTTTTGTTGATGGAGCCATTGCCGAAATTCTGAACACCCGACCCACCGCGGTTAACCTGAAATGGGCTATCGATATAGTTTGTTCCAGGGTTGCGAGCGGTTTAACTTTAGAAGAAAAGGCACACATAGCCCTTGATGCGGCAAAGCAGCTTGCCGACCATGATGCTGAGAGCTGCCGGTTGATTGGCCTAAATGGGTTGCCGTTAATTGAAGAGATTAGTGATAGAAAAAAGGGCGGTGTTGTCAATATCCTCACCCATTGCAATGCCGGTTGGCTTGCCTTTACCGATTACGGTTCAGCCCTATCGCCCATATACCTTGCACACCGTAAAGGTATTAAGATGCATGTTTGGGTCGATGAAACCCGCCCCCGGAACCAAGGTGCAGCCCTTACCACTTGGGAATTACTTAACGAGGGCGTTCCACATACACTGATAGCCGATAATACCGGTGGGCACCTTATGCAAAACCACATGGTGGACATGGTGATTACCGGTGCCGATAGAATAGCCGCGAATGGTGACACCGCCAATAAAATTGGCACCTACCTGAAAGCCCTCGCCGCCCACGATAATGGCATTCCCTTTTACGTAGCTGCACCCACCTCAACCATCGACTTCGCCCTAGCCGAAGGCTTAGGAAAAATCCCTATTGAGGAACGATCGGGAAACGAATTGCGCTACGTTAGGGGATTGTATAATGGGAATATAGTCGATATGCTAATTTGTCCAGACAATACCCCGGCTGTAAACTACGGATTTGATGTGACACCAGCCCGGCTGATAAGCGGTTTTATTACCGAGAAGGGTGTGGTAAAACCAAATTCCGATGCCATTAAAAAAATAATTTAGACACTAAGCATTTACAAACACCTCAACATTCTTCTAACTTAAAGCCTTTAAACAAAATAACATATGGTCAATTTACCTTCTTTTTGTCAGTAATGTTGATGTAGTTTAGCTTTAGTCATAATATTAAATAGATTCCTTCTACAAGATAATCGATTACGATGATTTGTTGATTTTTGCTGATTTCACCTTTCCCATTTTCAAATGATGTTCATATTTTTGGAATTGAAACCATTGTAAAACATATGAGGGACGGTATAATCAAATTCAACTGCAACTGGACAAAAACCGACCCTATTGAATCGCCCCTTACTGACGAGTTGATATACTGGCGTCAGGTTTTATACAAAAAGGGATTTGTGGGGGTTGATAGTAAGGGAATTGGTTACGGGAACCTAAGCTGCCGGACAAGTGGTAATGAGTTTCTGATTACCGGTAGTGGAACGGGTGGGTTTGCCGAGATTGGCAAACAGCACTTTGCCCTGGTTACCTCGTTTAACATTCATAGGAATACTGTTGATGCTACTGGCCCGGTCATAGCTTCGTCGGAATCGATGACACACGCAGTGCTTTACCTTTGCGATCCCAAGATTGGTGCAGTTATCCATATCCATAACCTAAACCTGTGGCGCGCACTGCTGCGCCGTGTTCCTAATACAGGGAAACAAGCAGAGTATGGAACCCCTGAAATGGCTAAGGAGGTAATTAGGCTCTACAGCCAAACCGACCTCAAAAGCAAGGGCATACTTGTTATGGCTGGGCACGAAGAAGGTATAGTATCCTTTGGGCCCGACATTGCCAGTGCTGCTCAAACCCTACTGTACTGGAAAGAACAATCGCTCTAGAATTTATAGTCAACCCCTACCCTGACGATATGTAACAGGTAGAAATTTTTGTTGGCGTGCCCTCCGGGTGGCAGGAATATCTCAATGGCATACTTGCTTTTACGAGGAGCTATGCGAATACCGTATGCTAAATAAACTGAAGGGTACCACCTATTGAACGGTTCATCTTGGATGGTTTGACCAAAATTCTCATTCCACCAGCTTAAAGTAATACCTCGGGAATACGATAGTCCGGCCCCGGCGCCAAGGACAACCGAAAAGGAATAATACCTGAGTATGTCTAAATCTGAATATATGCCTAAAGTAGTTACCCTGTAGTAGCTATCGGGGACATCGGTAATAGCAAAGGTCCTGTATGATGCTGCCTGTATGGAGGTATTTACCCTCCAGCGTCCGTTTAGGTAATGCTTTTGGAATCCTATGCCTAAAGGGATGCCAAACCCCTGCTCACCCCGCCCTTCCTGATACGCTATTAAACCAAAAAACTTAAGGCTACTGCTACCCTTCTCACGCCAAACCCATGTGGAATCCTGCGAAAAGACATTAGTAGCAGCAAAAAACAAATAGGCAGTTACAGAAAAAACATATAGCAACTCTCTTAAACTCTTGAATAAAATCATACTATATAACTTTTTAATTTGTTTACCTCTTCGTTAAAGTTAAGAAAGGGGTATTGCTTTTGAATGCTACTTACCTCATTCAAAATTATATCTACAAACCTTTTAAATTCTTGGGATTTGGGATTAACCGGTCTATGACTTAATGCCTGTTGTATTCTATGAACCTTTTCCGTAACTTGCATTGCCTGGCGCTCAATAAGAGCATCGGAGAACTTTTGCCAGATGTAATCGACCGCAAGCTGCGATGGGTGAAGCATATCCGTATCGTAAAAACGGTAGTCCCTTAAATCGTCCATCATGATTTCGTATCCAGGGAAATAGAATGCTTTGTCAGAATAAATTTCAACTAGCCTGTGTACAGCCAGAATAAGAGTCGATTTACTGAGTTGGTTGCCAATTGCACCATCCTTCCAGTGCCTGATTGGGCTAACTGTAAAAAGAAACCGAATGTTTGGAGTTACCGCCAAAACCTCGTCAATCAGTTCCGACCACTCGGTTACAATCTCGTCAACCGAGAGCAGGGTATGAGTAAATTCCTTTGCAGGAATTTTATGACAGTTAGCCACTACCTGACCCGTTGTTACAAGCCTGTAAACCCGTGCAGTACCAAATGTTACTGCTATCAAGTTTGCCTTTTTAATAAATTCATGGGCGCTACTGCAAGCATCATTAATTTTAAGCAGACATTCTTCTTGACTCTCGGACGAGAACCGGGTGTAGTGATCAAAGCTGAACCATAAGCCATTCCTGTGATTTAAATCGTTACCAGTATACTGCTTATTTTGCAGAATGTTCCTCAACGCCTTTGCAACCGAAAAAGGATTATAGACCACCCCGAACGGGTTAACCTGCACTGGCATTTTATAGCTTTGCATAATTCCACCTATATTCTCGGCAAAGCACGAACCGCAGAACAGCACAGGTGTTTGGTAGCTAATACGGAAAGGGAAATTGTTTACGGTAACCTCGGTACGGAAATCAATTTTAGAGCTGCTCATTAATCCAGTTCAG
>JAKPCT010000010.1 GCA_029553165.1 Bacillota bacterium | reverse complement strand
CCGGAAATATGCAATTTTTCAGTAGGCACGTCTATGCCAATTCCTACTTTGCCCGGAAAACTAAAATCGCCACCGCCGGTAGTGGAAGCAAATTTACCAGCCGAAACATTTGTTGCCGAAATCGTGCCACCATAAGTACCATAAATAGATCCACTCGCCTGAATATCACCTATCACATGCAATTTCTTCGCTGGAGAAGTTGTGCCGATACCAACATTGGTGCCATTGTCATAAATT
This sequence comes from Bacillota bacterium, assembly GCA_029553165.1. Lineage (GTDB taxonomy): Bacteria > Bacillota > UBA4882 > UBA8346 > UBA8346 > JAKPCT01. The sequence continues at coordinate 2,883 of JAKPCT010000010.1, read as the reverse complement.
ATACTGCTGGATAAAGCACTGGTGCCATTTCCTTTAATTAAGTAGTTGCTCGTGAAGCTGGTGGCACCTGTACCGCCCCGCGCTACTCCAAAAGTCCCTGAAGTAATCTTGCTGGCATCAAGAGAAGGAATGCGTGCTGCATCGAAAGTACCAGAAGTAATCTTGCTGGCATCAAGAGAAGGAATGTCATTGGCGACTAAGGAACCAAACTGCAAAGCATTGGCGCCAGTTGAGCGAAGCACTTGGTTAGCAGCTGTCGGAGCCATAGCTACAAAGGTATTGGATGTTGTGGCATATAAAATTGTACCAGCAGCCACTGAGCTTAGACCCGTACCGCCCCGCGCTACTCCAAAAGTACCCGAAGTAATTTTACTGGCATCTAAATTAGGAATACGTGCTGCATCAAAAGTACCTGAAGTTATCTTGCTGGCATCAAGAGAAGGAATGCGGGCTGCATCAAAAGTGCCTGAAGTAATCTTGCTGGCATCCAAGGCTGGGATATCCGAAGCTGCCAATGCGCTCCAGCTGGGAGCAGCTGCACCTGTTGATTTCAGAAAACCAGCAGAACCAGCTAATCTTGTTGGCGCACCAGATGCTCCACCATAGATGATATCACCTAAAGTAGTCATCGGGTTACTCATTTTGGCATTCCAAGTAGAAGCAGAAGCAATATAGGCATCAGCAATAGCCGTGGCATTCCAAGTGCCAGCGGTTAAAGTGCCCACGCCAGTAATGCCGGTATAAGAACCAGAAACTCTGGCTGAAGGAACAGTGCCAGAACCCAAATTAGAAGCATTAAGATTAGTAAGATTAGCGCCGGATAAATCAGCAAAATAAGTGGAGGAGATGCCAGCGATTTTACCAGTGGCATCAATTAAATTAACATTGCCCGTGCCGAATTGAGCCGCACCCTGAACATCAAGCAAGGCAGCAGGCGAAGTTGTGCCAATGCCGACGTTGGTGCCGCTCTCATAAATCTGAGAATTGGTCAGAGAACCAGAAGTTGCCCATTTGGCGATATAATTTTGTGTGCCAGAACCAGTAACACCCGTGACTTGGCCCCAAGAACTGCGGCAATCACTGCCCATGCAAAGGCCAGACAAACCGGTCACTGTACCACCGGCGATAACGTCCCCCGTAACATTTACATTTCCAGAAAAATATCCGTTTTTCCAACGGGCTACATCCATTCCAATATTGTATAAATTAGGATTCCCCGGCAGAATGTCTTCACTAAAAGTAATGGCATTGACTTTAGTGATGGTAGTTAAATATTCGCGCTGAGCGCCTGTTGTGCCTGCCGGCTCTTTATAAGCGATGGTCAAATTAACCCGCACGCCATCTTTAGCGCCGGGCATTGAAACTTTTTGAAATTCCAAAGAGGTAATCGCAACTCTATCAGAAGTGATGGCTATTGGATCAGCCGTGCCTTCTTGCATAAACATTGTTCCATTATTCAACGAAAAAATCACCGGGCTTTTATTCGGATCTGACATTTGCAAAATTAATGTCGTGCCAGTGGCTTGTTGAATAATAGAAGCGTCACGTACTTTGGAATTAATCAAATTCATTACATAACGCAAGTTTTCATCTACTTCATTTTCAGCAATTTGAGAAGTATGAATCCGCGTGACATTCCAAGCAACGCCGATGATGCCAGCGGCGACAACACTAAAAATAGCCGTATAGATTAAAATCTCGATTAAAGTAAAAGCTTTTGAAGATCTATTTAAACTGGAAGAAAAACGAGAAGATTGATTATTAAAATTTCGATGAGAAAGCCGATAAGAAAACCTGTTGAAAATTTTTGTAAAAAACCTGTATTGCATTTTTGAGTGGCTGTTGATATTGTGCTCGATAACGTCATTTACACAGCCACACTAAAAGTGAATCTATTAATTTATTCGCAATAATTCACTTTGAGTTGATGTAAACGCCGTTCGCGCCTCACGAGATTATTATAGCACAAAATTTCAATTTAAGAGAGGGGGCTGTGGATAACAAGATGGGAGCGGCGGAAAATTTCTTTGAAATTTTCCGCCGCTCCGTATATTCAATAAAATTGAATTACGCAACGTATTTTAATTTTCTTGTTGAGAAGATTTTAGAAGTTTTAGAATGGTTTTTCCAAATTCTTTAGCAGATTGCGGACCATTAGCAGTAATAATATTGCCATCAACTACTACTGGTTTATTTTCATAAGTGGCTTCGCCATCTTTTAATTGCTGAATCGGCCGACGATCTAAAGCGCTGGTCCAAACTGTTGCTTTGCGATTTTCTAAAACACCCGCGCGCGCTAAAATCAGCGGCGCAATGCAAATCGCTCCGAGAATTTTATTTTTTGCCATTGCCTCTCGCGCTAAATGATGGAAACGCTGATTCTCAATATTGCGACTGGCTCCAGGACCACCAACAAAAACAATGGCTTGATAGTCATCCACATTAACTTCTTCAACAGCAAAATTAACTTCTGCTTCGCCGCCATTAACACCTACTGCTGTTCCTTTTTCTGTGCTGGCAACATCAATTTGAAAACCGGCCTTCTCCAAAATTTCCTTGGGCTCAAAAAACTCTTCATCTCGGAAATCTTTGAAGGCAATGACAAATAAAATTTTTTTGTTGTCCATAAAAAACTTTTTTAGCGACGGCTAATTTAAAAAATCTAATTTCCGTATTTATTGTGCCGCTGGAGTTTCGGCTTCGGCTGCCTCTTCTTTTTTAACAGCTTCGGTAGATGAATTGTTGCTCGCAGCTGTATCAGCTTCAGCAGGTGAATTATTGCTAGTAGCTGTAGCAGCTTCGGTGGGCGAGCCATTGCTCGCAACTGCATCAGCTGTTGCTTGAATGTTTTCTCTTTCTTTGCTCTTTTTCGCTTTTTTTATT
>JAKPCT010000006.1 GCA_029553165.1 Bacillota bacterium | reverse complement strand
GCATCAGACTTGCCACCGCCCATTGCACCGCCAAACAACACCTCCGGACTGAGATCGACGAGAAATTCCGCCTGTTTTTTAGTTGGTTTATGAGGAATGTATTCATTATCAAGTACACATTCCTTTAATAATTTAGCCTTAATCAAATCACTCGTCATCGTCGTTGAAATACTCGTCCAGGATCTCGTTGATGTTTGTAGATTTATCTTTCAAATTGACATCAATTTCGACGTTGTCAGGCCGCAAACTCATGTATATTTTTATCGCTTCAAATAACATATTTTCGTACCGAATCAACCAGTAATGACTGCGCGACTTCGGCACCATATCGGGGAAGTTTATGTACGATTTGTCCAGTGGTATAACATAATCATTATTTTTATCATTGATTATATCGTACATCCTTTTAATTTCATTCTCCATTATCTGAAGGAGTGGATCGGTCTGCGAACGAATTCTGCTCGCAATCGAATGTTTGATTTCTTCATTAATCGCCGACGTCTCTATCTGTGTGTTCTCACGAAACTCCCTCAGATATCTATAAATACTCGGCAAAGATAACTCTACACCGAATTTATCTTTGATGGATTCTTTTAGATGAGCCGCGCTAATCGTGCAGTTGTCACGTATGAACTTTATCACATCGTCGTTGATTTTGCGCCTGCTCATCCCATCCCCGCTAAAGGATATCCATCATAATGCCAGATTGTATTATCCTCGAATAATATTAACATTGTCCATATTAATGATTCGAAGAATATAAAATCATCATCGATGTTCGGCGAAGTTATATAAATCAATTTTATCAACTCGCTTGCTCAGCCTTTCAACACATCGCGGATTTATCCAGATGGCTTCCGTCCGTTGCTGATGCTCTGTGACTTTTCCAGGTCCTTGCAGACCACTTGATCTAGTGCGACCAGCCGCGTGACATACTGCTCTAAATTCTTTATAATACCATCCGTTTTCATTCAGCAGTCTGTATATATCGTTCGGATACCCGCTCAAAACCGCCATGC
>JAKPCT010000001.1 GCA_029553165.1 Bacillota bacterium | reverse complement strand
AAAAAAAATTGTGGATAGTAACTGGCTGCACGCTGTGGTGCAAATGCCGCCCAACATATTTGCTACTACCGGAACAAACGTTTCGGTCATTTTTATAGATAAAAGTAAAACGAGAGATACGGCTATACTGGTTGATGCAAGCAAGTTGGGAACGAAAGTTAAAGACGGAAAGAATCAGAAAACCTTACTAAGTAGTGATGATGAAAAACGGATAATAGACACCATTAATGAATACAAGCAGATGGATGATTTTTCGGTAATTGTTAATAATGAACAGATTAAACAAAAAGCATATTCTTTTGGTGCAGGACAATATTTTGAAACCAAGATTGAATATTGTGAAATAAACCAAGAGGGTTTCAATAGAATAATTACTCAGTATAATGAAAATTTAATTACTCTTTTTAATAAGGGAAAGGAATTAGAACAACAAATTATTTCTAATTTAAGAAAACTGTATCATGAAAATTAGAGATATTGTTATACCAAATGCTAACAATGGCCCGAATGAGAGTTGGGAATTCATAAATTACGTAGATACAGGAAGTTGTACAAAAAATGAAATTTCTCATTTACAAAAAATAAAACGAGGTTTTTACCCATCTAGGGCAAAAAGAATTGTTAATAAAAACGATATTATTATTTCAACGGTTCGCCCCAATCAATGTCATTATGCAATAATTAAAGAACCGATGGAAAACATGGTGGTATCTACTGGATTTACAGTATTAACTCCAAAAGAAAATGTAATTCCTGAGTATCTTTATTTCTTTTTAACACAAGAAACAATAACTAAAAGGTTAAGTATTTTAGCTGAAGGTGCTACCACTTCATACCCATCAATTACACCTGACGATATTTTAGATATTGAAATCAATTTACCTGATTTAGATTATCAAAAGTTAGTTGTGGATGTTTTATGGCCTATTGAAGAGAAAATTATTCTAATCAAAAAAATCAACACCGAGCTTGAAAACCTAGCCAAAACCATTTACAATTATTGGTTTGTGCAGTTTGATTTTCCCAACGAAGAAGGCAAGCCCTACAAAACCAGTGGCGGTGAAATGGTATGGAATGAGGAATTGAAAAGGGAGATTCCAAAGGGATGGAAATTTGATAGCTTAAAAAGGTTATTTGAAATACAATCAGGCTATCCTTTTGAAAGTGAGGACTATCGCAAAAAAGGCGACTATAAATTAATTACAATTAAGAATGTTCAAGATGGATTTCTTAATACTAATGAAACAGATTTTATTGAATTTTTACCTAAGAACCTACCTGATTACTGTAAATTAAAATTAGGTGATTTATTAATGTCGCTAACTGGTAATGTTGGCCGTGTTTGCATTGTAACTGAAGAGAATCTTCTCTTAAACCAACGTGTCGGTGTAGTCAATCCTCAAAACCAATGCTTGGCATTTACTTATTTCACATTACAAAGTGACTTTATAGTTAAAACACTTAAGAAAATTGCAACAGGTTCAAATCAAAAGAACTTAAGCCCAATTGAAGCTGGCGAAGAAAAGGCACTACTACCTGATGAAAACATTATGAAACTCTTTGAGAAAAAGACAAAACCATTTTTTGACATGATTTTAAAAAATCAAAGAGAAAACCAAGAACTCATCAAACTTCGTGACTTTTTATTGCCTATGCTGATGAACGGACAAGTGAAAGTAAAAAGCGAAGCAAAAGAACAATTATCCATGGCAGCCGAGCCGCAGGTAAAATATGGGAAATGAATAACTTTGCAGTATGGCAAATGAGATTAATGTAAATACCAACATGCTAACCTGGGCTATTACCCGGGCGGGTTATGATGTGCCTACATTTGCCGTAAAATTTCCTAAAATATTGGAGTGGCTCGAAGGGCAAAAGAAACCCACAGTGAAACAGTTGGAGGAATTTTCTAAGAAAGTTTACCTGCCCTTTGGTTATCTGTTTTTGCCACAGCCACCACAAGAAAAACTGCCAATTCCGTATTTCCGCACCAACGGAAACCAAGCAGACCGTATCAGCATCAATGTGTTTGATACCATTTTGCTCTTACAGCAAAGGCAGGATTGGTTAAGAAACTATTTAAAAGATAATGATTTTCATCCTTTACCATTTGTAGGAAAGTTTAGAAACAGCAATAATGTAAATGCTATAGTTGCAGATATTCGCCAAACCCTGGAACTAACTGAAAATTGGGCAAGTCAATTCAGAACTTGGCAAGATGCCCAAGACCATTTGGTTTTGCATATTGAAGACAAAGGAATCATTACCATTTTCAACGGCATAGTTGAAAACAATACCCACCGACCCATTCCTGTTGACGAGTGCAGAGGTTTTGTTTTGGTGGATGAATATGCTCCTTTCATGTTCGTAAACAATTCCGATTTCAAATCTGCTCAGATGTTTACCATTGTGCATGAGTTAGCACATATTTGGACAGGTCACAGTGCAGGTTTCGATTTCAGAAGGTTACAACCAGCCAACGACCCGATTGAAATTCTTTGCGATAAAGTTGCTGCTGAATTTTTAGTCCCTGCACAAGAGTTTGATGAAGTATGGAATCACAAACCGAACAACTTCGCTTATGCTTCCCGTTATTTTAAAGTGAGTGAAATAGTTATTGCACGCAGGGCTCTAGACACAGGCAAAATCAGCAGACCACAGTTTTTTGATTTCTATGAAGAGTATTCCAATCGGGAATTTGCCAAAAAAGAAAGTCAAGGTTCTGGTGGCGACTTTTACGCAACGACAAAAAAAAGAATCAGTATAACATTTGCCAGTCATGTTAATCAGGCTGTAAAATCTGGTAAATTATTATATCGTGATGCCTATAAACTTACGGGCTTAAAGGGCGACACGTTTGAAAATTTCTTCTCTAAACACTTGTAGCCCGAATGCCAGTATATGTCTTAGATAGCAACTTTTTTATTCAGGCTCATCGGTTTCACTATC
>JAKPCT010000148.1 GCA_029553165.1 Bacillota bacterium | reverse complement strand
TCAATAGGAACTAATTCAATAGTGATTCCAGTTCTATTGGAAAATTCAATAATGCAACCCATTGGCTCAGGCATTAACCCGCGAGCAAATTCAAAAGCTGATTGATCATTAAATCCGGGCAGCTGAAGCATAATAAGCTCGGCAACCTGCGTAATCCAAAAGGTGTGCTTGTGACCGCCCAAAAGAATGTGAGCATCAGCGATAGATTTAGCAATATTTCTTACCCATTTCATCTGTTCATGCAATGGTGTTCTTCCAGCGCCACGAGGATAAAATTGATGTTGAACAACATATTTGAATCCGCTTGATAATCTGCGAGCAGCATAGGGATGATTGATCGTTGATCCGCCAGGAGCGGCTGTTTTAGGATTACGAATACGGGACCACATCTTTATGTCTGGATACTTTTTCAATGCATTGAATTTTTTCTGCTGATTATATAGTTCAGTAAGGGCAAAGAAAAGGAATTCTAAATTATTCTGGCCGGTGAGATCGGCGCCCCAAATTTCTGACTCATGATTACCCATTAAAAGATCAATGGCTTCAAGATTAGGAGCTGGGAAAAGCGGCTCTAAAATCCGTAGGGCAAAAGCTTTCTGACTGCTAACGGACACTAATCGCTTGGGCCGATTTTCCGAGACAAAACGAGGATAGTGAAATCCCTGAATTAAATCTCCGTTAATAATAAGGATGTTTCCGTGTCTTGTGTAAAGAGCATAATCACAAAATTTGATTCCCCACTCTGGCCTCATTGTAATTGAACCTAATTGCCAATCAGAAGTATAGGCTAAGATGTCTTTTCTTTCGGGTTGATCTTTTTGAGCTTCAACTACGCTTTTAATTTTGTCATTGAGCGGATAGATTTTTAATCTACCATCTTTCAATATTTCAAAGTTAACAATGCCGGGGGTTGGCGGTTCTTTCCGAACAGTAATTTGACGGTGAGCTTTATCACTTAAAACCTTAGTATGAAAAGTTTTGATTTGTCCTTCAGCAACAGGTGTTGGATTTTGACAACC
>JAKPCT010000278.1 GCA_029553165.1 Bacillota bacterium | reverse complement strand
TTTCGCGGATTTGGTGTAAACTGTGTATTGTCCATAGTGATCACCTTTCTGCTGTTAATGTTTTATGGTAAATTCATTTTACAACAGAAAAGGTCACTATGGATTTTTATTAGTTCAATTTGATTTTACAATGAGCCATTTTCTTCTGATATATATTCTTTTAAAATCCCCGATGGCTTATCGAGGGCTTTTTGCAGTAATTCAGACTTTTACACTCTTCTTTTTTGCTTTCAGGTTTGGTTATTTAGGGTTATTTGTGGCAGCAATATATACTGTATTTGATATTACTCAGATTATTATTTCCATTCTTAACAATCATCATTTATTAACTTTAATTATTGGACTAATGACTAAAATTTACGGGATTGCGTCAACTGCTTTAGTAGCAGTATTAACCAACAACCGCGACCTCCAACAGCAGAAGCTGCAAGAGATGGTGATCACTGACGAGATTACCGGTATTTATAATCTCAGACATTACCAGGAAGTGTTACGGACTTTTTTTGAACATGGAGATGGTAGTTTAGGATTGATCCTGATCGATCTTGATAATTTTAAGACCTTCAATGATATTCATGGCCGTGACAGCGGAGATCAAGCATTACTTGGGACCGCAACAATTTTGAAATCAGTAATTGCTGAAACAGATCTCATTTTTCGGACCGGCAGTGACGAATTTGCGGTCATTATCATGAACGCTGATGTTGCTGCTGTGGAAGAAAAAGCTCATTTATTGAATGAAGAGTTTAAACGCTTAAAGAAATCTCACTTTGAAGAGGAATATTTTCATAAGTTATCCCTTTCCATGGGACTTTCACAATATCCGGATATGGCCAATAACAAAGATGAATTGCTTTATCAAGCAGATATGGCGTTATATCATGCTAAAAATATAGGAAAAGATAACATCCATTTTTATCAGGATGTCATTGAACAGATTCGTAAAGGAATCAGTTCGGATCATCAACAACTGATCGGCATCTTCAGAGCGCTGTTAAGTACAATCGCAACCAAAGATAAATACACGCTCGGTCACTCCGAACGGGTATCCGCTTATGCAGTAATGATCGGTGAAGCTTTGGACTTAAGTCCTCAAGAATTATGCATCCTGCAATATGCCGGCTTACTGCATGATATTGGTAAAATCGAAATCCCGAAATCAATTCTTAATAAGGCCGGCCGGTTAACTGATGAAGAATACAACATCATCCGCCAACACCCGATTTACAGCGAGAATATCCTTGAACCATTACACAATATGGGTCAATTATTTGATTATGTTCGTCACCACCATGAGCGAATTGACGGCAAAGGTTATCCCGACGGCTTGAAGGGTGATCAAATCAGCCTAGGCGCCAAAATTCTATGTGTCGCTGATTCTTATGATGCGATGGTCTCGGAGCGTCCATATGGCAAAAGAAAAACCTGTGAAGAAGCAATAGAAGAGCTCGAACGCTGCGCCGGAACCCAATTTGATCCATATGTGGTTTCCGTATTCATTGAAGTATTGAAAAAAGAGCTTAACCAAAAATTAGCTTAACAAAACCATTTCATAACAAATAAAAAACTGGTATCGCAAAACCAGTTTTTTTTATTTGAGCGACTTAATATAAATGTTAAACAACAAATTAAAACATTTGCACTTAGAACCCTAACTAAATCAAGGGTTTACAGCGTTATAACATCTTCATTCAGACATAAGAACAACAATAATCCGTCAATTCAACAACTTTCAATTTAAAACCGGAGTTGGCAGGTACTTCAAAGACATCCCCTCCGTTAAAAGTTTGCCATTCAGTATTTCCCGGCAGAAGAACATCTACCTTACCAGCCAGAATCTCCATAATTTCTTTCTTTTCAGTCCCAAACTCATACTCTCCCGGCATCATGATCCCCAGGGTTTTCTTGGAACCATCCGCAAATAAAACCGTCCGGCTGGTTACTTTTCCATCAAAATATACATTCGCTTTCTTAATGATTGTAACGTTTTCAAATTGATTCGGCATCAATAATCCACTCCTTAAAATCTGGATTCAAGCACTAGAATTATAACGCATTAAGCGTCAGATGTAAAATACAAAAAAGAACTTTAGTAATCGATATAACCATTTCTTAACAAAATCACGACAGGAATTTAGCCCGAAACAGAGAAAAATAAACAACCAAAATCCAAAAACAGGAGTATCCGATGATTCAGGAATGTAATATTCGTCATGCTAACATTAACGATCTTGATAACCTAATTCCACTACTGAAACTCTTATTTGCAATTGAAGCTGATTTTTCGTTTGATGAGGCTAAACAACGCCGTGGTCTGGAACTGATGCTGGAACGCCCCAACGAACGCTGCATCATGGTAGCTGAAGTCAATAATGAGATAATTGGGATGTGTACCGCTCAACTTGTGATTACCACCGCTGAAGGTGGAACTGCTGCTTTGATTGAAGACGTTGTTATCAAAGAAGAATACCGTGGACAAGGGATCGGACGCCAAATGATGAACGCCCTTGAAGCATGGGCGTGGCAAAAAGGGGTTAAACGTTTACAACTATTAGCAGATCGTTCGAACACACCTGCCTTGGAATTCTATAAACGACTTAACTGGAACCGGACACAGTTAATCTGTCTGCATAAGAAAGAACGTTAGTAAAACCTCGAACAATTTAGTAATTGATTCCCCCGGATGTGGGCTGCGTTGACTTCACTCCAGGCTATCAAGAAACCGCAAAAATTGTTCTTCGTTTAAACCTTCACCCGGATACCCATCCAAACGCTTGACGACTTCACCGCCTTTAAAATACAGTATGGTAGGAATGATCTCAATATCAAACCGGTAAGCAACAATCTCTTGATTATCCTCAACCAGTACAAAATCCGATCTTCCTTGCGCATGTTGCTTAAATACCGGTAAAAACCTCCTGCAAAACGGACACCAGGTAGCATAAATTAATGCGATGACTTTGGCTTGTTGTTTAATAATCTGGTTGAAAGCATGTTCATTCTGAACAATGGTTAAATTATCAACAAGATTCATGATCAAACCACCTCTATTGTATAATGGTTTTAGTATGACACACCAAGCTTATTATTAGTCATCTAAAATATAAGATTGATTATGCATTATTTAAAATAAACCATTCAAACAAAAAAGAGTGAAGCTTTCTTAAACTTCACTCCGCTAAGTTTATTTACTAATCGTAAAACTATCTATTTTAACCATTGATGAATCAAATACTTCATACAATAATGAATTATCATTTATAGTCAAACTACTAAAATGGTGAGCTAACTTAAATACTTGAATGTATGGGCTCGTCCTGTTTTGCCCCCATAAAAACCCGCCACCGCCACCGGTAACTATGTAATAGATACCATTAACATTAAATCTCTCATAGCAATGATTATGACCGGAGAAAACCATATCAACATTATACTTCTCAAAGAGCTTTACAAAAGTTTCTTGTGTTTCAATGTCTTCATCGTGATTTCCAGTAGTATAAGGCGGCCGATGGAAAAATACGATCGTAAATAACTTATCACCACGATTATTTTTTAAATCATTTTCTAACCATTGATATTGTTCTGAACCAGGACTTTTATCAGAGTAGCTATCCAAAATAATTAAATGACAATTTTTATAATCAATGGAAAACCATCTCTGATTGATAGGGTTATCTACATTATCAAAGAAATAATTTAATCCCTTAACATCGTGGTTTCCGATCGCTGCATATATCTTAGCAATTTGCGCCAAAGATTTAATAGTATCTCTATAGTCTCGCCATTCCTTTTCGCTTGTCGCCTCATCAACCAAATCCCCTGTGTGAAAAACAATTGAAGGATTCATCTGGACCATATGTCCAACCAATTTTTGAAAAGTCGATAATCCAATTTGATTTTGAGTATCACCAATTACAACAAAATCAACATTTTTATACTGTGAAGGTACGGCATCACTATTTGAATCATTATCCTTATTACTAATACAAGCAGTCCCAAGAGTAATAATCGCTAAAATAACCAATGTTAAGTACAATTTTCTCAATATTATCATCTTCCTTTCTGTTGTTATGATGTTGAAAATGAATACTGTTCCAAATAAAGTACTTTTACTATAAAAAACTCATTTGGACAAATTATCCATTAAAAATTATAAACTACTATATAATTAATATTAATACATTTGTGATATTTTGGTAAACTTTTAATTATTTTTAATTTTTGTTATTATAACTGAAGTAATTAACATTTACAATTATTTATCAAAAATCAAACTCCAATTGAGGACTAACATACTAAATACTAAAACTCAAATTACCTTTAATTAATTTCTCCCAAATAACGCCAGAGTTTTGGTTTCATGTTGTTCAGACTGAGCTCGGTAATGCAAACAAGTTTATCACCCATAGTAAAACCAGGGTTTTGGGTCAGGAAGTAATTAAGATGTGAGTTGTTCATGTGTTTCCGGGTAATAACGGTAGCATCCTGCCGCAAACCTCCCTTTCCCTCCGATTTAATAACTCCGGTGGTTGGATTATAGCATCCCGGATACTTATAACCACAAAAATGGTTGATGATTGTTTGCTCAAATTCCGGCGTTCGTTCCTGATAATTTGGATAAAAACGCTTGAAGTAGAGCGGTAGCAACCGATATTTTTGATACCCTTCCGCCAGCAATACCCAATATGATTTGAAATAATTCTGAACCTCGATCTTTCTTTGGCGCAAAAGTTCATCTCCATCAAGCACCCGGGAATAAACTGCTCTAATCCAGGCACGAAACAGTTCCAAATTGCTCCGAAACCCTCCCGGAATGATCGCTTCATCTGAAAAGACAAGCCGCACCGGTATTTTCAAAACATCCAAATGGTAAAACTTAATCGTTGTAAAACCTTGAATCTGATTAGCAGCATCAAACAATACCAAAGCTGAATCTCTCTCATTCAACTCCTGCTCAAACCGTTCCGGACTGATATCCCCATAATAACCGGTCATTAACTCCAGCATCCGGTTTTTTTGGATGCTGGTCAGCATTTTAGTCTCCACTAATCTACCGGTTAAATTCATCATCTTAACTCCTGACCGATTTGATTCAGTTCGTTTTATCCTTTAACAACCCGCCACATTAGCAACAGTCTAACCTGATTATATATTCCAAATAACCCGTCAACCAGGGTTATCTTTTATCACCCTTTATGCTGATACGACCATTTGTTTAGCTCGCGCAACCGCATAATATTTGGTATAATTTATGATATAACGTTTCCAAATGTTTATCTGGAGGTTTAGTTTCAAAATAATGAAGATTGCGGCGCTGATCCTGATAACACTCTCATTATGGAGCTTTGGTTCACTGACAATCATTACTAACCCAAAACAACCTTCAAGCCGTTGGCTGGGGATCATGGCTCTGGCATCCGGATTGGGTGTACTGGGAGTAGTCTTGAGTTTAGCGGTTGTCCCCAATCTCCAAGGACCAACTTGGACCATCTTTTATAACCAATTGATTAAAGCTTTGTACATGATTGCCTTATACCTTACCCCCTACGCAACTTTACTGTTTGGGATCACCTATTCAGGCCTGTTCAACAATCAGCAGCACCGTCTCCTTGGAACTGTACTGACAGTTCCTACTATTGTGATGTTTTTTATTTATCCCATCAATCAGGATTATCGGCCCTCGTTGCAAGTAATCGGCTATTGGGCTGTCCCTTATATTATTGCGGCAAATTTTTTAGTCGTATACTCATACTACCAAGAACGGAACCGACGTCTCAAACAACAAAAATTACTGACCTGTCTTTTATTTGGTCCGGCAACAATTTTAATCGAAGCTGTTAATTTTATCTTTGATATTCCCAACCTTGATCTTTGGCAGTATAATGCGGTAATGGCGGGTTGTCTTCGACTGTTCCGAATGTGTTGATAATGGTTTTCGTATTAGGGTAAAATGGGTTGTGCTTCGGCATATTGATGTCTGTAATTCCAAGTTCGATGGCTTTAAAGACCATAAAACGGAAGCTGGAGAAAACATATATGAAGATATCAGATCATACAACAACAATGGTAAGGGCTTCTGTATCTCCACCAGTAATAACATCTTGAGCAAATGTGTTGCCTGGGATAATGTTGACCGCGACGGTGACGAGCCCGGAGAACACGGTGACGGTTTTGCCATGAATGACGGTGCAGAAAATAACCGTTTTATCGAATGTGTCAGTTACCGCAACTCCGATGACGGATTTGATACTTATGGCTCACGAAGAAATGTTTTCATCCGGTGTATTGCTTATCAAAACGGTATAAACCGCTTAAATCTGAACCCCTTTGCTGGTGATGGCAACGGCTTTAAACTGGGTATTGCTTTTGGCGATGAGTCCCAAGCCCATAACATTGCTTTCCGTTGCCTTGCATACAATAATCGACTGGCAGGATTTGATTTTAATGGCGGAGCCGGAAACTATATCATAAACTGTACTGCTTATTCTGATAAACCTGTTGAATTTAAAAATCCTCGAACTTTTAAAATGGGAGATCGTAGCGGTCTGGCCAACTATTTAATTAATAATCTTGCTTATCCCGCTCCAGCTGAAGAAGACATTACCGATGAGCTTACCCGAGCCGCGCAAAGGACCAACTCCTGGAATAGTTATACAATTAAAACAACTGATCTTCTGAGTCTCGCCCCAAACAGTCCTAATTTCATGAAATTATCCGCATCGAGTCCGTTACGGAATAAGGGAACCGATATTTCTCAAAATAGCGCTTATTCCGAGGTAGTTAGCCGGTTAATAAATACAGACTTAGGTTATATCGGATTAACCGACTTAGGTTATATCGGATTACCCGACTTAGGTTGTTTTGAAGACTAAAATTTACAGCAGCGCCTTAACTGGGCAGTTAAAAAATGACGTCAACCACAATTTAATGGTTGACGTCATTTTTGAATTTTTCACTGTCTCACTGACAGGGGAGCCTTTGTTAATAGCTTTCACCGGTAATTGCCAAATAACAATTCCACTCCATAATCTTTGGCTTTTAATGCTTGAATCACTGCTTGTAAATCATTGCGGCTTTTACCGGAAACCCGGACCTGATCACCGTTTATCTGCGCTTGTACTTTGAGATTAAGCGCTTTGATATCTTTAACGATCGCTTTGGCTTGATCCTGTTCGATTCCGCTTTGAATTTTAACAAACTGCCGCAACATTCCGCCACTCGCGTCCTCAACCTTCCCGAAACTCAAGTTCTTAACCGGAACTTTGCGGTTAACCATTTTAGTCTTGAGGATCTCGATAATGCTACGCAGTTTATAATCATCATCAGCTAAAATTTTAATACTGTCACCTTCAAGTACCACTTCTGATTTGCTGTTTTTAAAGTCATACCGCTGGCCAATCTCTTTATTGGTCTGATTGATCGCATTATCAACTTCCTGCATATCGACCTTAGAATAAATGTCAAATGATTCATCTTTCGCCATTTCTAATCCCTCTTTTCCAATCTTTTTATATCAAACTTAACGTAACCATTTTAGCATAATTATTTCCAACCTTCATCCATTATATCATTTTAACGTTCTTTTTCAAATCAAGTTATTTCACCATTATATAAAGAAAAACGAACCCTCGTTAGGAGTATTCGTTTTATCATCCATGCTTATATTCAAAAGATTAAATTACATAACAAATATTGATCAAATAATCTCCAAGAATTGACTGTTGGCTCCAAAATCTTCGTCCTCATTCGTGACTGACTTTAATAACGTTTGTAACTCATCATAACTCAAATAAGGATCAATCTGCTTTAACATTATCAACCGGTTCCGCCCAGACTTCTTAGCATAATAAAGCAGCATATCAGCAAGGTTGATGCATTCTTCAAAGGATAACCCCCGTGGGTTGCTTGTATAATATGGGTATGCAATACAACCACCTGAAACATTTACTTTAATACTTTGAGTTTTACTGATGGAAATACGATGGTTGGAAATGCTGGTCTTCAACAGTCTCAGAAATTGAGGCAGATAATTAACTTTAGTACGATTAAGTAAAATAACGAACTCTTCGCCGCCCCAGCGAATCACAATATCATCGAAACGCAAAATACTCTTCATGATTGATGAAATTTCTCTCAAAACCTGATCTCCTGCATCATGACCGAATTCATCATTGATTGTTTTAAAATTATCAATATCAACCATGCAAATGCCAATCACTTTATTTTTAATATTTGGATCACGTTTCCAAACTTCACTGTTGGTCACTTCTTCGGTAAAATTACTTACAAGATTAGTTACTACTTCAGTATAATAGCGACGGTTATACAATCCGGTTAACGAGTCACACAGTGAAGTAGTTTTCAATTCCTTATTTAACAATATTACCTTTGCTAAACTCCCAAATACCCAAATCATTGATATTCCTATTATTTTGCCTGTTAAAGCATTATACATATATGAATCAAACGGAACCTTACACAAACTCAAATAAATAAACACAAAAGAATCAAGCAGCAGCATTGTTAGAATCCCACCTTTATACCCATAGAAAAAAGAAGCATAAATAAGTGGAATAAGAGTAATCTTAAAAGTTTCAGTCTTAAATAGCGGATACAAAACAAAAATTGCAACAAAATAACTGCAAACAATGATCCAATAAAAGACGTTTTTATATTTCTTCAAGTCATTCAAAAAAACTCTGATGTCATTTTTCTTTCTTTTGTCAGATTTCATGTTGCCCTCAACATTTGTAAAAAAACAATACTTAGCTCCTTCTTTATTATTTCGGCCATTAAATCAAAAAAGAAAAGAGCTTCTTTTAGATTTACATCACTTTATTACAGATTTTCAATAACTGAAAACCATCGCATCGTTCTCTATAAACGCCTGTTGCTGAATTTACCCTGTTAACAAAGACGGTTTCTTGATTACCAACCAAGAAACCGTTTACTTTTAATTATCACTTTTACTTACTATTTTGATATCATCTCCACATTCCGGACATTGGATTGAATCAGCTGTACAGATGGGAGAAAGCTGAATTATTCGCCCACAAGCACATTCAATACTCTCCCAACCCTTACCAGTACGTTGATAGACCTGTCCTCCGGTTGCAACTGGTTTTGAAGTCTCTGTCTTTCCAGCTCCTGGTATGGTTTTTATCTCTCCACAACGAGGACACCATATCGACGAGTTTTTATATTCCGGAGGTATTTTATACCTAATACCACAAGAACAGTTCAGGAATATAAAATTACTCACAGCACGAAGCAGATCAGTCACTTCTTTCTCTGCAATAACTTCGGAGATAAGATCTGAACCGGTATTCTCCGAAACCGGAACATTCTCATTCTTAATATCTTCAGAAGCAACATCCGGAACGGTACTCTCCCGGACTGAAATGCTTTCATAACGGTTTAAAGCAACCTTGGGAATGATTTGTTGTCTGGACCGCAAAACGCGTTGATAAGCATATTGATAACTCCGAAAATCAACCCCGTGATGTAAACTCCGTAAAATTTTAATCCGTTCTGTAATAGGAGGGTGAGTGTTCCATAAATTCAGGCTAGTATCAGCCAAGGGATTAACTATATACATTGGGGCCGATACTTTGTTAGCACTAGCAATTTGGCTGTGCTTAGAAATCTTTTCCAGCGCCGAAGCTAGGCCCGCAGGATACCGCGTTAATCGTACCGCTGATGCATCTGCTAAATACTCCCGCTTCCGTGAAATAGCAAAGTATAGAATCCGTGCCAGTATCGGTCCTAAAATTGCAAAGATTAAGGCAATAATCAACAAAACTGGCACACCAGATGATTTTGAAGAACGGCTGCGCCGGGAACCTCCTGAAAAACGCAGACCTCTAAGAAAACCTTCTGAAATCAACTGAATCGAGCCAAGCATCATACTGGCAAAGGTTAAAAATTGAGTGTCGCGGTTATAGATATGGGAGATCTCGTGCGCAATAACTCCCTGTAGCTCATCACGGTTGAGTTGCGCCAATAAACCTGAAGTTACGGCAACTGCGCTTTTCTCTGGTGTAATCCCCGTTGCAAACGCATTTAAATTAGGGTCATCAATGATATAAATACGCGGCTTCACTTTCAATTGTGCTGCAATAACCATCTCTTCGACCACATTATGCAATTGGGGATGTAATTCCCGGGGCACTTCATAAGCTCCGCTCAAATTTATAAACAGTGAATCACTTGAATAATAACTAACTGCAGAAAGCGCAAGCCAAATCAGTAGCGCAATAACTATACCACATACTCCGCCATCCTCGATCAAATAAGCCCCGATGAAATACCCCAGCAAAATCAAGATTACTCCCATCACCAGAAAGAGATAGATGGAGCGACGCTGATTTATTGCAATTAATTCCCACATCATCTTTGGTTACCACTTAAGAAAAACTAACTTTTGGCACTTCACGTTTATGCTCTTCAGCTTCAAAATAGGTTGCTCTATTAAAATTGAAGATTCCGGCTATGATATTGGAAGGGAACTGCTCAATTTTATTATTCAGAAAGTATGCAGCATCATTATAAGCCTGCCTTGCATAAGCAATCTTATTTTCAAAGGAAAGAAGGTCCTCATGTAATACCAGAAAATTCTCATTAGCTTTCAATTCGGGATATCTCTCAATCACCACATTTAATTGATTTAAAGCAGTTTCCAATCTCTTTTCCGCTTCAATCTTTTCAGGAATACCGGTTGCTTCTAATGCTCGCGAACGATACCTGGTAACATTCTCTAATACTTCTTTTTCATGCTTAAGATACCCTTTAAGATTTTCAACCAAATTCGGAATCGCATCATACCTTTGTACCAACAGGACATCCACTTGCGACCAGGCATTTTTAAGAACATTTCGCAACTTTACTAAATTATTATAAGCAAAAATAAAATACCAAATAACAACTCCCAAAACCCCAAGAAAAATGTAGCCAACAATACTCATTCTCTTACTCCTCCTTTTCTAATTTATTATGAAAAACTTCTTTAAGGAGACTAACGATCTGATTACTCTCATCCTTCCCTTCATTTTCAAGTATGGTTAATAGTTCACCATTATCAAACCAGAGACCATCTTGATCACATTTATCTAAAATTAGCGACTTTCCTTTTGACCAAAGTACTTTCTTCATCTTGCGGGAGCAAATTGGACATTTCAGAGGATGTTCATTTGTTTGGACCTCTTCCAATTGTAGGGGACGATTATCAATTAATTGTTCTAACTCTCCCGAGTCAAGCCACACTCCACCACATTCAAAACAATGGTCAACTTCCACTTCATTCAGTTCCATAATAACCATTGCTGACTTACAAAACGGACAAAACATTGACAGTCCTCCAAATAAATCCAATATAATATAAATATTCAATGAAAATAATCAATTTCCTTTTTTTGTGATTTATTTTATCTCAATAACAATTAGCAATAAAAAATAAACCGCTGTAAATCCTCATGGCGTTTTGTTGGATTTACACCGGCTTCCACTAAAAGCTGTCAAAGCCTCCCCTCTTTTATTAAATTTAATCAATTTATATTAATTACTAAATTGCAATAACAAATTGAACTAATCCTTTAAACCTTAAAAATCTGTTGTAATAATCATAAAGCATAAATCAGATCCAATTCAGCATCAAAGAGTTCTTCCGGCGTTTTGTAACCGAAGATCTTTCGAGGCAGGCC
>JAKPCT010000271.1 GCA_029553165.1 Bacillota bacterium | reverse complement strand
TTCCTATAAATTCATATCACTTCGGTTAAACCTATTCAATATGAGAGTTGTTTTTTATCAATAGCAGTAAACCATTTTTTGAGAGTTTACTCACATACTTTTACATATTTATTTTTTACTAACATGGAAAGCAAAATATTTCAGGTTACAGGCATGTCGTGTGCTGGCTGTGCAATAAGCGTGGAAACCATCCTCAAAAGCCAACCGGGAGTGTTGGATGCTGGGGTTAACTTTGCCAGCAGTACGGTTTGGGTAAACTTTGACAGTACAATCACATCCCCTGAAAGTCTCCGCAATGCTGTTCGTTCAATTGGTTACGACTTGGTGATTGAAAGCGTAAAGCATGACATAGAGGCAGAAAAGATAAAGCACATCAACACCCTCAGAAACCGGTTTATTTACTCACTATTACTCTCGATTCCCTTAATGGTTGTGCAAATGTTTTTTATGCATTGGAGTTACACACCAATAATTGCATTGATACTTTCAACTCCTGTAATTTTTTGGTTTGGAAGGCAATTCCATATAAATGCTAGCAAGCAACTTAAACATTTTAAAGCAAACATGGATAGCCTCATTTCCATTAGCTCAATAATTGCATATTTGTATAGCATTGTAGCCATTGTAATAAAAGGTAATTTACAATACAGGGGCATTACGCCACACCTTTACTTTGAATCTGCAGCCATGATAATCACCTTTGTTTTACTTGGGAAATGGCTGGAGGAGAGAGCAAAAGGCAAAACGGCTTCAGCCATCAAAAAAATAATGGGACTTCAACCCCAAATGGTATGGGTAAAGCAAAACGAAAGTATTGAAGAGGTTCCATTAACCGAGGTAAAAAAAGGAATGAATGTAATGGTAAAGCCTGGCGAGCGTATCCCTGTTGATGGTATTGTAACTGAAGGGCATAGCTGGGTAGATGAGAGCACAATTACCGGTGAACCGATACCTGCTGAAAAAAGCATCAATCAAAAAGTTTGGGCTGGAACTATTAATCTAAATGGTTTGCTATACATTAGGGCTGAACAGATTGGTTCTGAGTCGGTTTTGGGCAAAATCATCGAAACTGTAACTAACGCTCAAAATTCAAAAGCTCCAGTTCAGAGGTTAGCCGATAGGGTTGCAGGAATTTTTGTGCCTATTATCATCGTAATAAGTATTCTAACACTTGCTGCATGGATAGTAATTGCTCCAGGTTTAGCGTTCAGTCATGGAATTATTGCTGCCATTTCGGTTTTAGCTATAGCATGCCCTTGTGCACTTGGTTTGGCAACTCCAACAGCAGTAATAGTTGGTATTGGCAAGGCTGCAAAAAAAAACATTCTGGTTCGCGATGCCGAAAGCCTTGAGCACGCGTGCAAAATTGATACCATTATTTTCGATAAAACAGGCACGCTTACCGAAGGTAGGCCTACCGTTGAATCCATTAATTGGTTCCACCACGATGATAAATACCCTAGCATACTTGGCATGATTGAGCAGCACTCCAATCATCCCCTTGCAAAATCAATTGTTGAGCTCATTGGTGCAAGCAGTAGAATTTTTACCATTGAATCTTTTTCTGAAGAAACCGGAAAAGGAGTAAAGGCAGTAGTTGATGGTAAAATTTATCGCGTAGGTAGCTTGGAGTACTTGAACCAATCTGGGGTAATTGATGTTATACCAAACCAAACCAGTATCAGTGGCACGCTTATTGGGTTTGCTGAAGAAAACCGGTTGTTAGCCACTGTAGCTATTACGGATAAAATAAAGGATACAGCCCCATCAGCAATTGCTAAGCTGAGGAATATTGGCATTGAGCCAATCATACTGTCGGGCGATAGCTCAAAGAGTGTTGAAAAAATTGCAAGTGAGGCTGGCATTGAAAGGTTCGAAAAGGGAATGCTGCCTGCCGATAAAAAGTCCTACATTGAAAATCTCAAAGCCCAGGGGAAAAAGGTAGCCATGGTTGGCGATGGAATAAACGATACCGAAGCGCTGTGTATAGCTGATGTAAGCATTGCAATGGGCAAGGGATCGGACATTGCGATTGATGCTTCACAGGTAACCATTCTCAAGACCGACCTAAATGCAATCCCTGAGCTGATAGCAATTTCGAGACAAACTGTAAAAACAATTAGGCAAAACCTTTTTTGGGCATCTATTTATAACCTCATCAGCATTCCCATAGCAGCAGGAATTCTGTACCCATTTACCGGATTACTGCTCGATCCTATGATTGCAGCCCTTGCCATGGCATTTAGTTCAGTTTCGGTTGTAACAAATAGCCTAATACTAAAAGCCAAACAAATTGGTTAGGCAACCCGGCACTGCTGAAGGGCCTCAAGCACCTTGTGCTTATATTTTTGCATGATATACCTAAACCAGTAAGTGTAATGATCGGGATTTTTCTCAATGTCGTTAACCAAAAATTCAATGCTAACCCATTTCCATGCGGCTACTTCATTAGGATTTGGGTTTGGATTACCGTCGAACCGTCCTAAGTAAACCCAATCCATTTCGTTTTCAACTAAACCGTTATCGAATTCCACCCTGTAATGAAAAGTGAATAGATGTTCTAAAGGACATGAAAAGCCCATTTCATGTAATAAACGTTCATTAGTAACTGTTTCCATCTGTTCACTTTCAGTTAGATGACTGCAGCAAGCATTTGTCCACAATCCAGGCGAATGGTATTTCTCGTGCGCCCTTTGATGAATAAGCATCTCCCCCTTGCCATTGCAAATTAGAATGGAAAAGGCTCTGTGTAGTGTTCCATCGATATGAACTTGCTGCTTCTCGCCATACCCAATAATATTGTCACTGGAATCTACTAAAGCAATTAGTGGTTCTGCCATAAATGCTACTTCAAGAAAGTTCCGTTACTGAGTTCATTTAACGCTTTTCGTATTTCGGCATCGGTATTCATTACAATGGAACCATGCCATGCAATGGGCTCATTATTAGGCTCAGCGCCAAAGAACAGAAAGTTTGCACCATTTTCACCAGCCCTAATTTGAACTACTGAACCCTGCGATAGTGCAACACCACAAGGAGCCTTAATTGGGTTTGGGTCATTTGCAACTGTAACCTCACCCTCGTAAACAAACAAAAAGTACTTATAACTCCAAAACTCGGGAGTAATAACTTCATCGAACACAGAATCGGGCCAGAGTTTTACGTCAAAAATATCAACAGGCTTGTAAAGGCCCTGCAATCCCCCATCGCGTTTGCGATACTTCCCGGAAATAACTTTAACCTGAGAGGAGGTTGTTTCTACAACAGGTATCTCCTCCCGCTTTAGTTCACGGTATACAGGATCA
>JAKPCT010000268.1 GCA_029553165.1 Bacillota bacterium | reverse complement strand
TTGCGATAACGCCAAGTTTGTATTTGAGGAATTGGAGTGTGTAATAAATGCTGATCTGGTTTCAAGATTGGATTACGGGGATATTTTGAAATATGTTTTTAATGCTAAAACTCCCGGCAAAATTGAAGTTTTGAAAATCCCTGGTAATAAGCAAGAATTGATTTTTAGGTTAATGACTGCTGAAAAACCGTTTGCTTTAATTAAAATCGGTGATATTTCTGGTTGGCTAAAAGATAAACTTGAGGGTTACGATATAAACGAAAGTTTTGCAAACGAAAGCTATTTTAGGCGTATCAATCGCGATGATTCGGATATAAATGTTTTAATGGGTTCGCGTTCTTTTTATGAAGGTTGGGACTCTAATAGACCAAATCTGCTCTTGTTTGTGAATATCGGAGTTGGAAGCGACGCTAAAAAGTTTGTTCTGCAATCAGTGGGTAGGGGCATAAGGATAGAGCCGCAAAAAAACATGCGCAAACGGCTCCAGAATTTGTTTAATGCCAAACTTGTAACGAAAGAATTATTTGAAAAGCTTAAACATTTCATCCTGCCAATTGAGACCTTATTTGTTTTTGGCACTAATGCCGAAAATCTGAAGGAAATAATTGCAACGCTGAAAGCAGAAAAACAAGATAAAGATTTAGGCGATGCATTTATTTTGAATCCAGAGGCACAAAAACATACTCTTTTGATACCGGTTTATAAAACCTCCCAGAGAATTTTTGCTGAGGAAAAAGACCCGCAAAAATATCCGGTGAGCAACAAGGATTTTGAAATAACCTCGAACTTTTTTAAATTCTTAGGCGATAAAGTTGCTTTAGCCAAATATGATTGCGAAGTAAGGGTTTTGAAGAAAACAGAAGAGAGTTTTGAGGAAAAAGAGCGATACTACGATTTTAGTGAGAGAAATTCACTCTTTGATCCGGGGTTAATTCTTGACCGAATCTTCGATTATTTCGGAGTTAAAAGTAGAGAATTTGAAAAGTTTAAGCAGTTGGAAGACGAAATTGTGCATTTCAAAAAGGTTAGGTTTAGTGATGGTGAGAAATATGAAGAAATTAAAAAGAAGATTGATTTCATGAGACAATACCCAGAAAAGAAAAAGGAATTAGATGAAATGTATGGCAAGGTATCTCAAGACAAATATGCAAAGCAATTGAAATTATTTGAAGAAGTAGGCAAATATGAAATCAACAATCAAAAAATTAAAATAAAATATTTAGCTAACCATTACTACCTGCCCGTGATAGTTTCAGAAACCGAAAAAATCGACTATCTCAACCACATTATCAATGTTGATAGCGAAGTAAGATTCATTGAGCAATTGGAAGAATATCTTGCTAAATCCAATAATGTATTTACACAATTTGACTGGTGGATGTTTTCAAAACTTGACCAAACACTAGACGAGGTTTTTATTCCTTATTACAACCCAAAGGAAAATAATATAGCAAATTTTAAACCCGACTTTATTTTTTGGATGCAAAAAGGCCAACGATACCTGATTTTGTTTGTCGACCCGAAGGGAACCGAACACACAGATGGCTACAGAAAGATTGATGGATACTCAAAGGTCTTTGAGACCGAACAAAAACAAAGCAAAGATTTTTCATACAATGGATTTACTGTAAACGTAAAACTTTTGCTTAAACCAAGACTAGGAATGGCTCAGGTTTTGGACAATTATAAACAATACTGGTTTGACAACTTTGATGATTTTGCGACCAAAATCGGCTGATTTGGATTGATAGCGTGCGAGAATAGCTGACATAAAAATCGGATTCGGGCCAGCACTGTCCGGAAGGGAGAAAGCGTTAGCCCAATTTCGGAGATAGTCAAGTAGTCTAGACAAAACATATCTCTGTTTTAAGGTGCGTTTTATCTAACGGCCATACCCGCTTGTAGCTGATAATCAGCCTCGAAAGGAAACATGTTACCAGGTCGGTATAAAGAATATAGCATTGAAAATTCTCTTTGGCTTCGTTTATCCATCGGCGAAACGGCAGTATTAAGGGTTGATGCAAAAAAAGTGGCAAAATTAATCTTTAATAGCGGCGAAGAATATTTTGTAGAAGGAATCTTCTTTTATCCATCCTAACTGCATGAAAAATGAATCTTAAAAACAGCCCTTTTTATTCTTCGTAAGGAACTGATACAGCAGTCGCAGAGGAGCGATCAACGGGGCTATTTCCTCCTTGACAAGTGGCAGTTGCCGGCTTATTTTATTAACTGAACGGTTAGTTAACAGGGGCGAAGAGCATGATGCATCCCAGAGAAAATGGCGCCACCAAAGAGAAAATCATTGAAACGTCAACTGAGCTTTTCTCGAGAAAAGGCTTCGATTCTACCCGCATCGAGGAAATTGCCAGAGCTGCTGGCGTCAACAAAACCCTCATTTATTACTATTTCAAAAGCAAAGAGGATCTCCTCGACCAGATTGTCCATTCCCTTATGGATAAAGCTGCTTCCATAGCCATGGATTTTATTCACCTCAACATCGTCCAGCTTATCAATGAGGGGCGCCTTGAGATTGCCAGAGACCGGCTGCGTTTTAAAGACAAAGAGGCCGTTGACCAGTTTGTCAAAAATTCTCAGCTCTACTATCAGCGCCTCCTGGATTTTGTACTTGAATATAAATCTATTTTTCGTACATTAATGTTAGAGTCGTTAAAGCACGGCAAGCATCACAAGAGCATTTTCCACCTGCTTGACCATCTGACTAAAGACGACGAGACCAACCCTATTTTCAGAACGATTGTTGAGGCCGACCGCAATTTCACCTACTCAGAGGAAATGGTTCTTTTCCG
>JAKPCT010000253.1 GCA_029553165.1 Bacillota bacterium | reverse complement strand
GGTTTTGCAAGGAGAATAAGACGTACCTTTGCTAGAATTCCAATAAGAATATTTTAGCATCAGGGTATCAAATTTAAAAATTAAAAATAAGGCTTGTAAACAATGGCGGATTGTTGCTTACAAAACTTATTATACGAGGAGGATATTGATGAAAGCTTGGGGAGGTCGTTTCGAGAAAGAAACAGCCGCGATAATGGATGATTTTCATTCTTCGATTCATTTTGATTATCAATTAGCGAAAGAGGATATTGAAGGTAGTATTGCCCATGCTCAAATGCTGAGTGATTGTAAGATTATTAGCGCCAGTGAAGCCGAGCAGATTATTGCCGGTTTAAATAAAATTTTAATAGCAGTAAATAATGGCGAAGTTAACTGGGATCCGGCAGCTGAAGATATTCATATGAATATTGAAAAATTATTGATTAACGAGATTGGGGAACTCGGAAAGAAGTTACATACGGCCCGAAGCCGCAATGATCAGGTGGCATTGGATGCCAGGCTTTATTTGCGGAAAGAGATCAATAATATTCTAATGAAATTGAAGGAATTATTCGATATATTAATTGAGACCGCCAAGAGAGAATCACAGACAATTATGCCTGGGTATACACACTTACAACGGGCGCAACCAATTTTATTAGCCCATCATTTCCTGGCTTATTTTGAGATGTTTAAACGGGATTATGAACGTTTGCAGGATTGTCTGAAACGGGTAAATGTTTCTCCGCTTGGCGCCGGAGCGTTAGCCGGAACCGGTTTTCCAATTGACCGGCACCAGGTGGCAAAAAGTGTTGGAATGGGTTCGGTTGCCGCTAATAGTCTGGATGCGGTGAGCGATCGTGACTTTGTTGCCGAATTTATCTTTGACGCTTCTTTGATTATGATGCATCTATCCAGATTTTGTGAGGAGTTAGTCCTTTGGTCATCGATGGAATTTGGTTTTGTAGAGATGGATGATGCTTTTAGCACCGGTTCAAGCATTATGCCCCAGAAAAAAAATCCCGATGTAGCCGAATTGGTCCGGGGCAAAACCGGTAGGGTTTATGGTGATTTGATTACAATATTAACTGTAATGAAGAGCTTGCCGTTGGCATATAACAAAGATATGCAAGAGGATAAGGAAGCGCTTTTTGACGCAGTGAAGACAGTCATTGGTTGTTTGAGTATCTTTAACCCGATGTTACAGTCATTAACCTTTAACCGGGAGAGGATGCTGGCAGCGACAAAAGATGGATTTTTAAACGCTACTGATTTGGCTGATTATTTAGTCAATAAGGGAATACCGTTTCGGGAAGCTCATGCAGTATCCGGTAAGTTAGTAAGATATTGCATTACAACCAAAAAACGGCTGGAAGAGTTGACATTGGCTGAATTTAAAGAACATTCAGCGCTGATTGAAGCAGATGTTTATCCAGTGTTAGAGATGGAGAATGTGGTCAGAGTACGTTCTTCGTATGGCGGAACATCGTTTGAACAGGTCGATCAACAGTTAGAATTAGCCCGGCAATGGGTGAATTCGTTAAATAATAATTAATTTTGCAGTTATTTTATGTTGAGAGGGGATTAGAGGATGGATTTAAAGTCATTGATTCGGGAAGTGCCGGACTTTCCAAAGCAGGGTATTAACTTCAAAGATATTACTACCTTGCTCAAAGACGGAAAAGCATTAAAAACGGTGATTGATATTTTTGCTGAACGTTTTGAAAATACCAAGCCGGATCTGGTTGTTGGAGCTGAGTCCAGAGGATTTTTATTTGGAGCGCCATTAGCTTATAAGCTGGGAGCGGGATTTGTCTTAGTAAGAAAACCAGGCAAGCTGCCGGCTCCGGTTACTAAGGTTACATATGATTTGGAGTATGGACAAGATTCATTGGAGATTCACCTGGATGCAATTCAACCGGGACAAAAAGTTTTGATCGTCGATGATCTGTTGGCTACCGGTGGTACCGTTTCAGCAACAGCTGAATTAGTCAAGAAATTAGGTGGCGAGATAGTTGGCTGCGCTTTCCTGATTGAGTTGGATTTCTTAAGAGGCAGAGACAAATTATCCGGCTACGATGTCTTTAGTTTATTGCATTATGAAGCCGAATGATTTAAATTTCTATGGCAAATAAAGGAGTTAAAGACATGGATGTTTATGTGGCAAGACAACCAATCTTCAATAAGCAGAAGAAAGTGATCGGATATGAACTTTTGTACCGTTCCGGACTGCAAAACTTCTTCGATCACAATGACGGCGACCGGGCTACCTCGGATGTGATTACGAATAGCTTTTCCGTAATTGGACTGGAGGTGCTCACCGGTGGTAAAAGAGCATTTATTAACTTTACCGAAAATTTACTAAAAAGTGATATTGCTTCGATTTTACCACCGGATTTGATTGCTGTTGAGATTTTGGAAGATATTCGTCCTGACAAAGAAATAATTGAGATTTGCAAAAAATTAAAGCGGCTCAGTTATATTTTAGTTTTGGACGATTTTGTTGCAATTGAACAGATTACTCCGTTGATTGAATTTGCCGACATCATTAAGGTAGATTTTTTAAAAACAAATGTTGACCAACGGAAACAATTAATAAAAGATGTTGGGACCGACCATGTCAAATTTTTGGCTGAAAAGGTCGAGACAGAAGAAGAATTTAGTATGGCCGCTGAAATGGGTTATTCGTACTTCCAGGGATATTTTTTCAGTAAACCGACGATTTATAAGGGCCGTGATTTGCCATCTTATAAATTAAATTATTTGAGAATAATTCAGGAAGTCAATCAACCCGAGATCAGCTTTAACCAGTTAGAAGCAATTATTAAACAGGATCTGTCATTATCCTACAAACTGTTACGTTTGATTAACTCTGCTGCCTTCGGGTTTAACACCAAAATAACCTCGATTAAGTATGCTTTGGTGCTTTTGGGGATTAAGGAGTTTGTGCGCTGGATAACGGTGATTGCTTTACGGGGTATGGGTGATGATAAACCTGATGAATTGATTGTTGCTTCGCTCATTCGGGCAAAATATGCTGAAAATTTGGCTCCAAAACTGGGGTTGTATGAACAGGCTTCAGATCTGTTCCTGATGGGATTGTTTTCGTTGATGGATGCCTTGTTGGACCGGCCTATAGGGGAGATCTTGAATGAACTGCCGATCTCACCTGCTGTAAAAGGAGCGATTTTAGGAACTGAAAAAAATATTTTTAGAAACGTCTACGAGTTGGTTGTAGCCTATGAACAAGGCCTGATGACTCAACTTGACAATAAAAATAAACTGTTGGGAATCGAAGAGAGTGAGTTAGCGAGGTTATATATCAACTCAATTCATTGGGTAAATCAAATTTTTAATTATAGTTAAGCCGCCTGTGACAAACCCACTACTGAAGTAGTTGGGTTTTTTTAATGATCAGCTTCACCGGTTATTCATGTTTATAGAGGATTTTCAAATTGGGCAGCGAAAACATGGGAGAATAACAGCAAAAATCAATCAGATTAAAATCTGATTTTAGGAGGATTAATAATATTGGAGCGAGACAATAACAATTTACAAGGACATCTTCTGGCAATAGTGACAATTGTGATCTGGGGGACAACTTTTATCGCCACTAAAGTTCTACTCCGCCAACTAACCCCGACGGAAATATTGGTCTATCGATTTATCATCGCTTATCTTGCCTTGTGGATTATTTATCCTAAGTTTGTTGGTGTAAAAAGGTTCCGTGACGAACTGCTTTTTTTTAGTCTGGGACTGACGGGCATAACCTTCTATTTTTTAGCCGAAATCATTGCGTTGCAATATACGCTGGCGGCTAATGTCGGATTAATAATTGCAGCAGCACCGATTTTAACGGCACTGCTTGCCAATTTATTTACACATGACGAGAAGTTCAACCGTAATTTATTGGTTGGTTTTTTGCTGGCAATTGTCGGTTCGTTTTTGGTGATCTTTAACGGCCGCTTTGTGTTGAAACTTAGTCCCGTTGGTGATTTGTTGGCGGTAACAGCAGCTTTAGCCTGGGCAATTTATTCAATTTTACTTAAAAAAATTAACTCTAAAGGTAACTCGGCTTATAATCCGATTTTAGTAGTGAGAAGAACTTTTATTTATGGCCTGGTAACCTTAATTCCAAGCTTATTACTGTTACGGATTGGTTTTAAACCGGTTAATCTGACAAGTTGGTCATTACTGTTGAATATATTATTTTTAGGGGTAATCGCTTCAGCTTTGGGATTTGTAATGTGGAACAAAGCTGTTAAAACACTCGGTGTAATTAAAAGTAATAACTATATTTACCTGGTTCCCTTGGTGACAATGGTTACTTCAGTGCTTATTTTAAAAGAACCGGTCAATCTGTGGATGTTTATTGGCGGATTGTTGATCCTGGGTGGAGTGTATATTAGCGAGAATGGCTTGAAATTTACTTGGACTTAACTGAATAATCCTTCTGAACCACCCTCCTTAAACTGGGGTTTATGGGATAACGAATCATAATCTGAATAGTTTTCTATAAACCAACAAAATAATTGAGGAGTTTTGAACATGGATGAGAAGATTGTTATTAGGGAGATCATCAGTAACACGGAACTCGAGGAAAGTTTGGAGGTTATTCGCAACTCTTTCTTAACAGTTGCCGAAGAACTGAACCTCACTAAAGAAAACTGTCCGACCAATCCGGCGTTTGTTGAGTTTTCTGATCTGAAGGTATTACGTGACAAAGGGGTCTGGTTTTACGGGCTATTCGTTGATGAGGTGCAGATTGGTTTTGTGGCAGTTGAGAAAGCGAATGAGGAAGTATATTATCTTGAAAAATTAGCGGTGTTGCCCCAATACCGTCACCGTGGCTATGGGCGGAGATTGATGGACTTTGTATCGGAACAGGTGAAATCCTGGAATGGCAGAAAATTATCAATCGGAATCATCAATGAAAATGAGCGTCTGAAACGCTGGTATCAACAATATGGTTTTGTGGAGCAATCACAGAAACGGTTTCCACACTTACCGTTTACCGTTTGTTTTATGGAGAAGCTACTTGAAGAGGATTTTGCAATTCATGAGATGACTGAAGCAGATCTTAACGCAGTTAGCTCCTTTTATATTGGATTGATCGATCATATCAAAGAACAGACTCAGGATGACTATTTTAATTATGATCGTTTATCCGAAACTGAGATTCGCAAACAGTTCCGGGAGGCATTATTGAAACCGGCGGTGAAAACATATATTGCTAAAGATGGTACCAAGCCGATAGGGTTTATCAAGGGTGAGATCCGCGATTGTTATTTGCCGTTTTCAAAAGTGAAAAAGATCGGCTATATTGAGAGTGCGTTTTTGCTGCCCGAGTACCGGCGAAAGGGTATAATGCGGCAGTTGGAGTTGAAGATGGTGGAATTTTTTAAAGGACATGGGATAACCTATGTTGAATTGAATATAATTACCAAAAATTCTGTTGCTAAAGGTACTTGGGAGAGTCTCGGATATGTTACTTTCCGGGAACAGATGCGGAAGAAAATTTGAATGTTAATTAAAATCAATTATTTGAGGTGTGATAAGAACAGTGGTAATCCTTGAGACTGAGCGTTTGATAATCAGAAGATTTCGGGCTGATGACTGGCAGGACTTTCATGAGTACATTTCAAGTCCTGCTGTTTTAGAGTATGAACCGTACTGGGATACTTCATTGGCAGCAGCGAAGAGGACAACCTCGAGGTTTGCAGATGACGACTCCTTCTGGGCGGTAGAGCTTAGAAATAGTGTCAAGTTGATTGGTCATGTCTATTTTGAACAGATTCAACCCTTGCAATTTTTAACCTGGAATCTCGGCTATATCTTTAATCCGCAATATTATGGAAATGGATATGCAACCGAGGCCTGTAATGCAGTACTGAAGTATGGTTTTGAATATTTAGGCGTTCACCGGGTTGAGGCAAGGTGTAACCCCGATAACCATCGTTCCTGGCGGCTGATGGAACGTCTGGCAATGCGCCGTGAAGGTTATTCGCTAAAGAGTGTGACTTTTAAAAAGGATGGAAACGGGGAACCGATCTGGTGGGATGAATACCGGTACGCGCTCTTGGTTGATGAATGGGCTGGATTTGACTGTGAATGTAGTATCCAGTAGAAAATATTAAAAAAGAGTTATTTTGATAGGATTTGGTGTTAAAGATAGTTTGGAGTTTCAGCAAGCAGTTTTGGCGTGAAAAAAGTTTGTAATGACAATGGGTGTGGATTATCAGACGGTTGAAGCTGGATTTAAAAATCCGTATCGATTTTTTACCGGTTTTTTATATGGCGGATGGATGGGTGGCGATTAAGAGATAGTTCAGGTGTAACTTCCGAAGAATAAATATGGATCACATATTAGATCGGTGATTCTCTTTTGAGTTTGAAATGAAAAACCGCTATATAAATTAAAGTCGCCGGATGAAGGCTAATGCCGTTTCAACCGGCGACTTTGTGCTCAGTTATTTCAGTTCTTCCGAAACCTTACTTTACGATTTTCCTTTTTTCTTTTTCTTTTCCAATAAAAACTCAATAAAATTATGTGCTTCTGCCTGAATATCTTTAGGAAGCTTTTCTAAAGCGTAATAACGTTTGTCAGTTAAACCAAGCAAATAATCGGTTGAAACCTCGAAAAAGATTGCCAGCTTTTTAATTGACTCAATGTCTGGTTCATTAATGCCATTCTCATACCTTGAATAAGTCTGTTGAGTTACTCCAAGATATTCAGCAACATGTTCCTGTTTGAGTTCCTTTTCTTCTCGCAGTAATTTAAGACGTTCTGCAAACATAATTTCTGTCTCCATACTCAATAAAGTATAATTGGAAACATAATACTATTTTTTTATTGAAAGCAATAAACTATACATATTAAAAGTGTAAAAAACATTGACTAACACATAAACAGGGTATAATATAACTATTGATGCCAAAGTATTCCAAAGGAGGTCATAATTATGGAATGTTCGTTATGTAATAGACCAAATCAAGTTGAGCATAACTATTGTTTTAATTGCGGGGAGCCGTTGACTAAAGAAGCGAAGCAGGCTAAGTTACGGTCACGTATGCCTTTTTGGTGTTGGATGGAGTTAAAAAAGCGAGGGTTAAATAACGGAGGAATATTGTAAACCATGTGGAATTAATTAGCAATGGAAAATAATATTGCTTTATGATGAAGGATATTAAACTTATTAGAAATGTTAACAAGGAAGGAACAAGGAAATGGAGACAAACACAGAGTTGAAAAGGCTTGGATTTTTTGGGTCTTTTGCGATTTATATTCCTGCGGCAATATTAATGTATTGTTTGACAAAGTATTTAATTCCCTATCTTAGTAATCTAACCGGACAAGAAACGATATTATTCTGGTTTATTGTTGCCGGATTGGGGATTTTTTTGCCATTAATAGTAACAGGATTATTAATTTTAAAATCTGAAGGATACAGAATATCAAAAAATACATTGAATGAGCGATTGAGATTTAGAAAAGTTACCATGCGAGATATTTTATGGAGTGTTATTGGATTAATTTTAGTTGGACTATTTAGCGGGTTGATCATGAAAAGTTTGGAGTTGTTGGTAGGGAAATTTAACCATTCTCCGGCATTTATGTCATTTGAACCCTTGACAAAAGGAAGATATTGGTTACTGTTAGTTTGGTTACCATATTGGTTTTTGAATATATTTGGAGAAGAATTTTTGTGGCGGGGTGTAATGTTACCACGACAAGAAATTGCTTTTGGTAAATATACTTGGCTGATTCATGGTTTTGGATGGGGATTGTTTCATGTTGCTTTTGGGTGGCAATTGTTAATTACTTTGATTCCTTTGATTTTTATTCAATCATACCTTGTTCAAAAAACTAAGAATTCGTGGGTCGGAGTAATAATGCACGGAGGATTAAATGGGCCAAGTTTTCTCGCAATTTGCTTTGGACTAATTTGAAATAGCGGATTTAGAAAGAATTGGATAAGAGGGTTTATTAAGTGGATTGGAGATATGATTATCAATTAGATGTAATGACGCGTGCCGAGCATTGGCTGTTAAATGAAGATATGCGGCAAAAATGTGAACTTTTCAGAATTGCCTTGCAAAAGATCGAAGCCCAAGTTGGCAGAGAAGAAGTTGAGGCGTTTCTTAAAAGAGGATCTCCCCAACTATATGATCTGGTGAAATGGGTCAAAGACAAAAGCGGTGATTTTCATCAGGACGAGCTTCAAGCGCGACTGATTGATCATTTCGCTAATAATCCCAACATCAAGAAAGAAGATCGGAATTATTTTATAAAACAAAGTCTGGATATTACCAATCATCCTGATAATATTAGGGCAATATTCGAAAATTTCTCTGAAGAAGCAAACGCTTACATTGATAAAGTCAATTATAACCGGTATTCTCAATATTTTAAAATACTTCATTCTGAAGAATTAAACGATCCCCAATTTATCAAGAATACAATTGCCCAGGCAACCGAGGATATTGGTATTGAAAGATCACCGGCTAAAAGATCTAGAAAGATTCTTTTTTTAGCAGAAAATAACCCTTCACAATTCAACAAGTGTTATCAGGAAATGGATTTAACCCAAGATCAAAAAGAAGCCTGTGAACTGGTCGAAAGAGTGG
This sequence comes from Bacillota bacterium, assembly GCA_029553165.1. Lineage (GTDB taxonomy): Bacteria > Bacillota > UBA4882 > UBA8346 > UBA8346 > JAKPCT01. The sequence goes on along the minus strand of JAKPCT010000253.1, from coordinate 10,568 downwards.
CAGCAATTTTACCTCCCATTCGGGAATTGTCCAACTCTAAATATGATCAGGCTACAATTGCAGCCCTCTTAGGTGAATTGGCTGATTCAGATCCAAAAGCATTTAATTTTTGTCAGTTCAATGCTAAGATTTTGGGACTCGATGAAAAAATAATGAATTTAGTTAAGATACCGGATTCGGCTCAATATTACAATAAAGAGCGAGTCTTCAAATGCAGATTGATACTCGCTTATAACCTGAATCAGGATCCGAAGTATTTGGCAGAGGTTGCTAAAACGCTTAATAGGGAAGATTCGAAGGTTACTAAAAAGTGTATTCCGGAGTTACCCGAAAAAATTTTAAATGCGTATGTTAGGGCTTTAAAAGTAAATAGAAATATGAATACCCAAAAACATTCAAAGAAAGGCAGTAGTGAAATAGGTAGTTAAGTTATTTATAAACAAATCTATTCAACAAAGAATATGAAACCCGAATACCGGGAGCGATTTGAGGCGGTTGAATGGTGAGTAAAACCCAATTAATGTTTTTTTAAATCTACCGATAAATATAATGGAGTCTGTATAAGAAAATACCATAAGATTTTTCTGAATGAGGGGCGCAACATTTTGATTTGTAAGGACTAAAATCAGTCTTTTTCTGTTTGTTTGATTTTCTTTCTTTAACTATCTAAATATTAACAAGCTTGCTATTATAGTAGTGGTGTAGATGTGTAATTAAAAAAGGAGTCTGTCCGGATGGAAACGAACAAAAGTAATGCTTTGCAGTTTTATGAATCCCCTAAGAAAAATATAATCATTGGTGAAGGAGTCGGAAAGGTTACTGCGGATGATGTCAGATGGCTGATTGAGGAAGTAAAACGCCGCGGGAGATCTATTGGTGGCAAATGGGCTTGGATTGCGATAATCAGTCGAATGGATCCAATCATTGACCCTGAGTGTCAAAAGCTCTTTGTGGAGTTGCATCAACAACTGGAAGCGGAAGGGTGTGTGGCGCTTGCTTATGTAGTAGGCGAAACTGTAACCATCAAGGTTCAGGCCCAGCGCCACCGGGTGCAGGCCCGTGACAAGTTTGTCGCCGGGTATTTTCGAACTAAGGAAGAAGCATTGGAGTGGTTAACTGGACTTGGTTTCTAAATGGTCTTTATTCTTAAAATCACTAACAGACAGGAAGCTTTTTTAGGCTTCCTGTCTGTTCTATAAAGATTAAACAAGAACGTCTCGCCGGTGATTGTCCCCTTGGTCATTAAATGGTCGAGGACCTTGTCAAATAGAGAACGAAAGATTGTTGGTTCGAGTTCAGCGGTATTAAATGCATTTTGCCACAATTCACTCAGGTGATTTTTCAGGGCTTCACTTTCCATTTTAAAGAGCCGTTCACAGTTGTCAGCGACAAAGATAAAATCTTTCAAGATTTCATTTGCAAATTGAAAACTGTTTTTTACTGCCATGATGATTGGTCCTTTCAAAGAGATTACTTATTATTGATTTATGTTATAAACAATAGTATTATATAATAATTGTTTTTTTAATTTAAAGTACTTTTTGTTTTTTATTGTAAATTAATTTGTTATAATTAACTTTGTCCAAATTAATAAAAGGCGATGTTTGACAATGTGGGCGAAGCTGACACAGCAATTTCGGGAATCAATGAATATCTTAAAAGCCACTGCTTTTGCCACCTATAAAGAATGGTCCGCCTACCGGAGTCATATGGCGATCTCACTGTTCGTTGGGCCAATCTTCTTTCTGGTTCAGGTGTTTATTTGGAATGCCATTTATGGTGGTCGCGCAACAGTTACGGGGCTAACGTTGCAACAGATGCTTACTTACTATGGGATTGCGATCACAATCAACTATGTTATCTTTGATTTCTCAGATTGGGAATTGCAGATGTTGATTCGGACCGGCCAATTTATCACCTTTATGTTGCGCCCGGTATCACATTGTTATTATGCTTTCTGTCAGAAGGTCGGGCATCGGGTCCTGGCGTTGTGGATTGAGTTTGCGCCGGTTTTGGTTATGTTGGTGGTGATCTTTAAGATCAACCTGATCCCGGTTAATCCGGGATGGACTGTAATCTCCTTTTTGCTTAGTTTTATTTTGATCTTCTTCATCAATTATACGGTTGGGATTATGGGATTTTGGTTAACCAAAACGGAGGGGATCCGTCGTGCCTTTATGCTGCTGCGTGATCTCTGTGCCGGCGTTTATCTGCCGTTAACTTTCTTCCCGCCACTGTTACAGAAGGTCCTTTTTTTCTTGCCGTTTCAATTTGTAACTTACGTTCCGACCAGAGTCTTCCTGGGGTCGTACGAATTAGCCGGGATTACGATGTCAATTCCGGCGATTGTTGGGTTACAGGCTTTGGCGGTAGTGTTGATGTATATTGTCTATCGCATCTTGTGGTACTTTGGGGTTAAGAAATTTACCGGGGTAGGGGTATGAAATATAAAATAGCGGGCAGAAGCATATTAAAAATTGAGCCAATTAGTTGTATAATCGGCTTTTTCTATCGTTTAATCAGTTAGCGGGAAATCTCTTTATTCCCGCCTTTTTGATCAAAGGACGTTTGTTTTTGTTGTTTAATAGTTATTTGATTTCATTCCCGCCAGTTTTTTCAAAGGATGTTTGACTTTGTTGAGCTTTAATTTTCATTACTGCTTCCTTCAATACTTTATTGTAGGTCTCGGGATGTTCTTTCAGAACTTTTAAAACTTCCTCATAAAGTTTATCTTTGTTAGCGGTTGAATTCTGTAATTTCTTAACAACATCATTCATTTTATTGGTGCAATCTCTAATTGTGTTTTTGAGTTCGGATTGTTTGGACAGTCTGTCTTTTCGATAATTTGACGGCGGTATAATTTCACGGGAATCAAAATTATTATCAGAGTCAATGTTATTAACTGCGACTGGAAGAACAATTGGTTCGAAATTATTATTTTGATCAATAAATGCTTCTAATTTATACATTTGAATAGTGGTAGAATCAATTTTGCCCTCGTTGTCATATTCAAAAGCGGCGTTATATAATGGATGACTCCATGAGGATGATTTAAGTTGTAACCAAAAGAAGTAATTTTATTGATTTCAGGATTAATGTCGATTGCGAGATCGATATATGGAAGCTCCATATTCATAGTATCAAGTGCTTTATCGGACTTGAAAACCCGGTAAGTACATCCGTCGCGTCCGTCAAATTCTTTGGTAACATTTGTTTTAACGGCATAGATATCATTGTCATCAAGTTTGATTAAGGTATTGGATAAACCTTTAAATTTAGATTCATGAGTTATAATGTTTTCTTTATTTTTTTCTTTAAGCTCAATAACTTCTCTGATTTTTTCAATTTGCGCCAATTCAAGATGAGTATTTCTGATTACTCCATATTCTCCTGCCATCACAAACCCTCCGCCCGCCTAATATTTACCAACTAATAATAACACAATGTTTAATTGATTTCAACTTTTTGTTGTTATTTTTTTTTCAAATTTGTGATTTCGGCTTTGAACATTAAAAAACCATGTGCTATCATTTTATTACAGCAAAAGGTATCTTTAGTCATGTGAAGCAGGGTGGTTGGGTAATTGGTACGGGCACTACGGATTCATTTACAAGGGATCAAAACAGCGGTTGCAACCAGAATGGCTTACCGGGGAGATTTCTTTATTAGTATCTTGATTATGCTGGCAATGGATTTTGTTATTCCTTTAGCCACGGTCTTCATCTATCAAACCGGAGTTACGCTTCCCGGTTGGAGTATGTATGAGATCTTATTATTACAGGGAGTCTTTCTGTTAGTCAGAGGAGTTGCGTTCCCGTTTTTCTTCGGAATGGTCTGGAATACGATTGAACGTGTTGAGAACGGGACCTTTGATCTGTTGTTGATTAAACCATGTTCAACCCTTAGGATGGTAATTGTCACTGGATTTGACTCTGAGGATCTTGGAAAGTTATTGGGAGGGATTTTGCTCACCTCAATCGCGTTATCGCAATTGCCACCTCCCAGTATGCTTCAGTGGGTACAATTTGGTATCTTGTTTATCATGGCCTTGATCACGATGTTTGGTTATGGAATGATTCTTGCCGGGTTGGGGATAGTCTGGATTGGAAATTTCCGGGTTTATGATATCTTCTTCGCACTAACCAACTTTGCAATGTATCCGAGTGCGATCTTCTCCAAGGCGATTCAAACACTGATTCTGACCATCGTGCCAATCGCGATTTTGGGTTCAATCCCGGCCTCGGTGTTACTTGACCGTGTCGATTGGCGAGTATCGTTGCTGGCGACGGGGAGCAGTTTGGTCTTTTTGCTGGTTAGCTTTTGGTTTTGGAATTGGATCTTAAAAAAATATACCAGTGCAGGTGGTTAACAGATGTTGATTGCAGTTGAGAATCTGACGAAAACTTACAAAACATACGAACGGGGTAGTACTTTCCGGGAAACTTTAGCCAGCCTGCTGGTGCGGAAGACCAAATATGTTGAAGCCCTGAAAGGGATCTCCTTCAATATCGGTAAGGGGGAGCTGGTCGGTTTTTTAGGACCGAACGGCGCCGGGAAATCGACTACTTTAAAGATTTTAACCGGTATTTTGCACCCATCGGCAGGGACGGCCAATATTATGGGTTATACCCCTTGGAAACACCGTAAGAAATATGTAGCGAAGATTGGAGCGGTCTTTGGGCAGAAATCACAACTGTTATGGGATATCCCTCCGATTGACGCCTTTTATTTAAATAAAGCAATCTATGGAATCCCTGAACGTCAGTTTCATCAGACTCTGGATGAGATGGTTGAACTCTTAAATGTCAGTGAACTGATCCGCAAACCAACCCGGCAACTCTCCTTAGGGGAACGGATGAAATGTGAGTTTATCATGGCGATGTTGCATCGCCCAGAGATTGTCTTTTTGGATGAACCAACTATTGGTCTGGATGTTGTAGCCAAAGATAAGATCCGGGAGTTCATCCTGGAGATGAACCGCAACGGGGTAACTTTTATTTTGACAACTCACGATCTGGGAGATGTCGAGCATTTAGCGCGGCGAATCATTTTGATTAATCACGGGGAATTGGTCTTTGATGATTCTCTTGAAGCATTGCGCCGTTTTTCAGGAGCGAAGAAGATCATTACTTTGACGACCCATGAACCATTGCCGGATATAGAGCTACCGGGGATTACGGTTACCAAAAAGACTTCGGATTATAATGTTGAGTTGGAACTGGATTTGGCAGTATTAGAGTTGAATCAATTTATCAATATTATCAGCCAGACCAGTTTGATCAGTGATCTGCTGGTTCAGGAACCGGAGATTGAGACAGTGATTAAAGATCTATATCAGCAGGAGAAGCGATCAAAGGATGAATAAGAATATTCTGTTTTGCTTGTATTTTATAATCCCAATTGTGTATTTGCTGTTACATACAATATTAATTTTTTTAGATTTGAGCAGCACTAAAAGACGAATCTTTTTTATAATATCGGTTTTGATACTTTGGATTTTGCCGGTTCCGTTTTATTTGACTTCCAAAGATAGCTTTGGATATGTAGTACTTGTTGAGGTAGCACCATTCTTATTGGTTTTTTCCTTATGCAGTATCTTCAACTTTATTACTGTTAAAAACGAAAGATCTACATCATTTTATTATTGCCAATCTTGCTAATCGGATTGTTTTTTACAGCTATACTTAACGAGCCGGTATATGATGGAGGAATGGCTGGTTTTGCTGATATAGTAAGATTGTTTGTGATTTATCCATTGATTGGATTTTGGCCCCTTTTTATATTTGCACTTAAAAAGACTGCAATCAGCGATAAGATTAAGGGAATAGGCCTCGTGATTAGTTCTTTTGTGGCGGGAATATTTGGGTTATCATTGCCTTATGGAAAAGATGGTTGGTTTGCAGATCATCCAACGGCAGTGTTTTTTGTTGTTGTGATTTTATTAATCTTTATTTTAGGTGGATGTTTGATCTGGAAGGATAAAAGGATAAAAGAAAAGGATGAACAGCATTAATAAAAGGGTGCTGATTACGCACCCTTATTAATTTGCATGAAAATAAAGATTAAAATGGATCAAGGGCTATATTTTTAGCAACCGTTTACAATTAGCGCCATAAATTAACTCCCGTTCACTCGCAGTTAACCAAGCTAAACTATCCAACAGTTGTAACTCCTCTAACGGTGACCGTAAGGGATAATCACTGCCGAACAGAATCTTTTCGAGATCATGTTTTTTAAAGATTGCTTTACAGAGTTCCGGATCAATGTAGGATAACGCGCTTGAGGTATCCAGGTAGACATCAGTCCCTGCCAGTACTTCCACAACCTCTTCCCAAAACTGATAACCTCCGAGATGGGCGGCGATAATTTGGATCTGCGGAAAGTTTTTGATAATCGCGGCAACTTTAGTGGGTGTACTCATATTCGCCGGACTTACCTGCGGGTCACCAACGTGGATCATGATGATGAACTCCCCGGCAACCTCTTCCCAGAAAGGATTTAATGCCGGATCAGCCAAATCAATCCCCTGGAACTCGGGATGCAGTTTGATACCTTTAATTCCAGCTGCCCGCAGCCGACTGATCTCTGTTATCCAATCCGGACTGTCGGGATGGAACGTCCCGAACGGAATGATCTTCGGGACTTTCGGGAGCTTGACTGCTGCAGCGATTTCGGCAGGAGTCTTTCCGGCCAAATCTAAAATATAATCATTTGCAGGTTTGAGCTGTTCGGGCTTGGTAGCTGCGACCAACAGAATCAGTGCATCTAAATCTGCCTGATTGGCTGCTTGAAGCAGATCGGCAAGTTGACCGCCATGGCTGGTGGGGATACTGTAGTAATTGATCAGTTGCTCGACAGCACGATCGGCGATCTTATCGGCAAATGCATGGGTATGACAATCAATTAACATCCTGAAACACCTCTGTATCGTTTCTTCGACACATGAAGGATGAAACCTGTCAAAATAATATTAAGATTTGGTAAAGTTGCTAATAATTATGGTAAAATGAGTAGATGAAATGATTACACTTTGCAATATTGATGAATTGATGTAAGGAGCGCTAATGAAGATCTTACTTACCACTTTAAACGCTAAATATGTACATACCGCTTTGGGACTGTGGTACATTTACCAGTACTGTCACCCGGAATATCCGGAGCTGATGTTTAAAGAATATAACATCAATCAGGAATTATCCTGGGTTTGCGGGGAGCTATATTTGGAAAAACCGAAAGCTATCGCTTTCTCCTGTAATATCTGGAATATTGAAGCGACACTGACGATCTGCCGGTGGCTCAAACAGGTTGAGCCGGAAATCACAGTTGTTCTGGGCGGACCTGAAGTTTGGTCCGAACCGGTTGCAATAATGGAGCAAAATCCGGCAGTCGATTTCATAATAGTTGGTGAAGGAGAACTCACCTTTAAAGAGTGGTTAGACCATTTTCACCGGACCAACCCTGATTGGAAGAGGGTGAAGGGTCTGGTGTTCCGTACAACAGACGGAATTGTTCAAAATGAACTCCGCCCTGATATCAGCGATTTAAGCATTCTCCCCCGGCCTTACCCGGAAGAGTTGAGCGACTTTCGCCAGAAACTGCTCTATTACGAAACCACCCGTGGTTGTCCTTACCAGTGCCAGTATTGTCTGTCGGCCAATGAAAAGGGAGTACGCTATTTCCCGTTGGAACAGGTCAAAAATGACCTATTACACTTTATTAACAGTAAGATTGCCCAGGTTAAGTTTGTAGACCGTTCTTTTAACTGTAACCCAAAGTGGGCCAAGGAGATCTGGCGGTTTCTGCTGGAGCATCCCGGTGAGACCAACTTTCATTTTGAAGTGGTAGCTGATTTGTTGGATGAAGAGTCAATTGCCATCCTGCAACAAGCGCCACCGGGAGCATTTCAGTTTGAAATCGGGGTTCAAAGTACCAATCCGGAAACCATCAGGTTAATCCAGAGAAAGATGGACTTTAGCAAGTTGGCTGCCAATGTAACCAAACTGGTGCAGACGACCAATGTCTTTATCCATTTGGATCTGATTGCCGGGCTACCGGCTGAAGACTATGCGAGTTTTAAACGGAGTTTTAATGAAACAATTCAATTAAGACCGCACCGGTTGCAGTTGGGGTTTTTAAAACTGCTAAAAGGATCAGGTTTGCGTAACAAGATTAGCGAATACCGGTACGAGTTTACCCAAGAGAGTCCGTATGAGATTTTGTCGAATCAATGGATTAGCTATCAGGAGATCTTAAAATTAAAAACAATTGAAGATTTATTGGAGAAATATTATAATTCCGGGCGTTTTAAGCTCTCATTGGAATATTTATTCTCGCAGTTTGAGTCGGCGTTTGACCTGTTCGAACAGTTTGCGGATTGGTGGAAAGCCAGGCAGTATGACCAGTTTTCCCATAAAAGTAAGGATCTTTATGGCTACTTACTTCAGTTCTACGAGAGTTTGGGGAAAGATAGCTTAGTTTTTCGCAATCTCTTAAAGTATGACTTGCTCACCCAGGAGCGGATGGTCGAGTTGCCGGAGTGGACGGGAGGAATTGCTTCCGAACTGAAGAATTTTGGCTATGAGTTTTGGAAGGACCCAACCAACATTGAGAAGTACATTCCCGAACTTAGCGGCCTTTCGATTCGCGACATCCAGCGCCGGGTTTTGTTTGCGGATTTTGCGTTCGATCCCATTCAGGTAAAACTCCAACCATGGCTGGAACCGGAGCAGGACCGGACGGTTATTCTGTTTGTTTATGGAAAGAATATTCGGAACTATAGGATTGAAACAACGGTTAAAAGTGGCAGGATGTAAGAAGAATATCGGAGGTTGGAATGAAGTCACCTATTCTTTGGTTACTATGTTTTTTAATTGTTTGCAGCATTCTTCCCTGTAATGCCGAACTGCAAAAGTTGAGTCAGGGACCGAAGTTGGTCTATATGGATGCCAATAATCAGATCTGTTTAACTGATTTAGATAATGTAAAACCGCAAAAAATTGGAGTTGGACTGTTTCCAAAGATTTCGCCTGACGGTGAATATGTTGTTTATAAAATGGTCAATCGAATGTTAGTCTTGTATTCATGCAAGACTAAATCATCTCAAACTCTCAACAGCTATGTTAAGGATTTTACCGGACCAGAGTGGTCGCCTAATGGGGACAGTTTTATCTTCTGTACCGAAGATGACAAACTTGCCGTTTATTCGTTAAAGACCAAATCCGCTCAAATCTTAAGCGGTGTCCCCGGAGACTGTTACAGCGAACTGCGTTGGTCACCTGATGGTACCAATATTGTTTTGGTTGCAACCAAAGAAGGTAAAGATGAAGTTGTAATTGCATTGAAAAATAATCAATTCAAAATTATCAGCAAATCCTTACAGAGTAAATCTAAAACTTATTTTCAACCATGTTGGTCTCAAAATGGACGTTCAGTGTTTTTTCACGATCGAGAATATATCTATGAGATGGATCTGCAAGGGAAATTGTTACAGCAATGGTCCATTGAACGGATTATTAAACCTGATATGTTTACAGCTACATATTTAATGACTGATGATCGCAAGAGTTGGATCTGTTTAATTGGAGCTGATGATGAGGAAGATTATCAACTGTATAAAGAAAAAAGGTGTAGTATTTATCGCTACGATATTGCTACCGGTAAACGGGTCAGGCTGCTGCCCAAAGGATTATTTGCTGATTCAATGAATTGGATGTCAGGGCGCAAAGCGATTATCTTTGATGGGTATACCAAAACAAATTCCGGTTTTGATTATAGTATTTATACACTTTCAATCCCTGCAGGGAAACTTCAAAAAATAGTTAAAGGTTATTCTCCGAGTTGTTCAAATTAAAATACTACTTCAGTCAAATGCAGTAGCTTAAGCATATTAGCAAGCTTTAAAGTTGTTGGCAACTAAAATTTATTGAGAAATTTTAAGGGCTGTTGCGTTAAATTGCAACAGCCCGGTATTTGTAGTTAAATATTCAATTGTTATTTGGTGATTAGTCTAAGTCTAATTTGATACTAATATAGATATAGTCGTTATCAGATTTGTCGGATTTGATCTTTACATCAAGTTCATTATCTTTTGGAGCATAAGGCATGTATCCGTAATCGACATCATCCCAATCATGTTCCGGACGGCGGCTGAACCGATTCTTTTCAATAATGTCATAAGCAATATTGCGGGCGCGCATTGAATGGAAGATTGCTTCCCGATACTCGCCTCTCATATGTAATTTCCGTGCGTAATCTTGGTGTGCAAATGCTTTTGACAATCCATGAGCATAACCATTTTTACGGGCTGCTAACTGTGCTTCCCGAATAACTGTTGCAGTACGGTTAAGGACTGCCCGGGAGTCTTGACGCATCCGTTCACGGTTATGGAAATCCGGTTTATAGTGACCACGTCTTGGAGCAGGTGCCGGTCTTCTTGGAGGAGCTTCGATAGTCTTAACGTCTACGCGATAAGTAACCTGCCATTTTGAGCTTCCAGGGTTGGAGTAGTCATTGTTTTTATTCATTTTTGACCAGTCAGAGTAGTGTAAGCCTACTACAAATCCATCCCG
>JAKPCT010000230.1 GCA_029553165.1 Bacillota bacterium | reverse complement strand
AAAATTAAATATGAGAAAGGTATCGATGCTCGTTTAGTGAAGACCTCTGAGTTTAAATTGCAATTCGAACTTCAAAAGACAACTGAGGGTTGGAAGTTTAGTAAAATTGAATAATGACCTCATTTTTATTAATATTTAGTGTATATTTTTAACCTCCAAATAATCTGGAGGTTTTATTTTTTCATCAATACAAATGTGGCGTATTACCAAAAAACTTAATTCAGGCTAAAGTTAATTTCGCTTGTTTAATGCTATTATTTAACATTATATATCTAATTTAATTATTAAACATATAAAAAAGATAACCGGAATTTCTCCGGCTATCTCTTCTTTTTTCTGTTATCTAAAATTAGCACTCACACAATACTTCAACGGTTTTAACTCCCGATTTTACAGGAATAACCTTGCCAGCTACTTCTTCACCATCGACAACTAAGCGATATTTACCGTCACGTTTATTGATAATGGTGATCCGGTACTCAACGCCGCGGTAGATGCGGTTGATCTTTAACTGTTCAAACTCTTTCGGAATGCAAGGATCAACTACTAAACCGTCAAAATCGGCTCTTACACCTAAGATATGTTGAGTAACTGCAACAAAGTTCCAAGCGGCAGTTCCGGTTAAGAATGCGTTTTTAGCTTCACCATGACGTTTAGCATCATCACCGGCAATCATCTGTGAATATACATAAGGCTCCATCCGGTGAATCTCGCTGATATCTTCACGATATGCCGGAGCAATCTTTTTGTAGTGCATAAAGGCATCATCCGCACGGTTTACTCTGGTTTCAGCAATTATTACCCATGGGTTGTTATGACAGAAAATACCCGCATTTTCTTTGTATCCTGGTGGGTAAGAAGTAATTTCGCCCAACTCTTTATGATACTCGGTATAAGCCGGGTTAACCAACTTGATTCCATGTTCCGTATCTAAATATTTTTTAACCGAATCAAGTGCTTTTTCAACCAAACCTTGTGCTTGTCCGATTCCGGCCATACCACAGAATCCTTGCGGTTCAATAAAGATTCGGCCCTCTTCGTTTTCCTTGCTTCCTACTTTCAGGCCTCGATCATCATAAGCGCGCAAGAACCATTCACCATCATAGCCATGGTCAATTACAGCTTGCTCCATCCGCGCTACACTAGCCATTACTTTATCAGCTTCATCATTTAAGCCTAATTTTCGACACAATGCCGCATATTCCGGCCCAATATGGACAAACATTCCGGCGATGAAAACTGATTCTGCAACTTTACCATCTTTATTGGTACAGGTTTGGAATGATTCATCCGGAGTTTCAGAATAACAGTTTAAGTTGAGGCAGTCATTCCAGTCAGCTCGGCCAATCAATGGCAGACCGTGCGGACCTAAGTTGTTTTCAACATGCATAATTGAACGACGGAGATGCTCCATTAAACTTGCGGAATTATTCGGATCATTATTAAATGGAACATTCTCGTCAAGAATGCTGTAATCACCGGTCTCTTTTATGTAGGCAACTACTGAATAGATCATCCATAGCGGGTCATCATTAAAGCCGCTTCCAATATCACTGTTACCTTTTTTCGTAAGTGGTTGATATTGGTGATATGCGCTACCGTCCGGGAATTGGGTTGAAGCCAAATCAATGATCCGTTCCCTGGCCCGTTCGGGGATCATGCTAACAAAACCTAAGATATCCTGGTTCGAGTCTCTGAAGCCCATACCACGACCGATTCCGGACTCAAAGTAGGAAGCACTTCGCGAGAGATTGAAAGTAACCATGCATTGATACGGATTCCAGATGTTAACCATCCGGTTTAATTTTTCATCCTTACTTTCAAGCTTGAAGACGGATAATAGTTTTTCCCAGTGATTCTTTAACACTGTAAAAGCTTGTTCAACTTTTTCAGAAGTTGAAAACTCTTTTAAGATATTTTTAGCCTTTGTTTTGTTGATAACTCCTTTTCGTTCCCATTTTTGATCTCTGGGATTTTCAACATAACCTAAAACGAAGATCAACTCTTGAGTCTCACCAGGAGCCAGGTTAAGGTTGAAATAATGCGAAGCAATTGGAGCCCAACCATCAGCTACTGAGTTCTTTGGCTGTCCGGCAAATACAACTTCCGGATTATGGAAACCATTGTATTTACCTACAAAGCTTTCGCGATCGGTATCAAAACCATCAATTTTACGATTAACACCATAGAATGCAAAATGGTCACGGCGTTCGCGGTACTCTGTTTTATGATAAACAGTATTTTCTTCGATCTCAACTTCCCCAGTACTGAAGTTACGTTGGAAGTTAGTCATATCATCATAAGCATTCCATAAGCAAAACTCAACCATTGAAAAGAGTTTAATCTGTTTATTGGCATTGCTTTGATTGGTGATAGTCACCCGATGAATCTCACAGTCATAATCCTGTGGTACAAAGAATAAAGTATCAACTTTTACATTATTTTTAGTTCCGGTAATTTTGGTATAACCTAATCCGTGGCGGCATTCATATTGATCCAGTTCAGTTTTTACCGGTTGCCAGGTCGGTGACCAAACGGTACCATTGTCATTAATATAGAAATAACGACCATTGGTATCAGTTGGCACATTGTTATAACGGTAACGCAGAATCCGGCGTAATCTGGCATCCTTATAAAAACAGTAACCCCCGGCCGTATTTGAGATCAGACTAAAGAAATTTTGGGTTCCCAAATAGTTAATCCAGGGACTAGGTGTTTGAGGAGTCGTAATAACATACTCCTTGTTGGCATCATCAAAAAAACCAAATTTCATCTTTCAATCCTCCTGTTTATGATTTAATTACAATTAATTGCTATTTTTTATTAACCAGATTTCAAGCGAAATCCAGAATAAAACTTTGGAATTTACTGTTCAAACGCCATAAAATATCCGGCTAAAAATACCAACGGCGCATTATAATCGATCGCATACTCATTACAAGCATAAGCCTCAACCCGATCGACATAACCCCTAGGACCTAAACCTTTGGGGTAAGAATTATCCTCAGCATTGGTATTGGGCCCTCCTACCAACAAACCAGGTAGTTCCTGCTTTGCCGCTACAACCAATCGGTGGTGGGGATAACGGACATAATCAGCGCCAATTCCGGTAATAAATGACTTACTCAGGCAATTAATTCCTAAAACATAATTTAACTGAGCTTTGGCAGCTTTCAGGTAATCGGTTTTAGCATTAAACTGATAAGCAATTACTAGGTTAACACCATTAGCTAAAGCATTTTTATTCGAGGCCCAATTATATTCATCAGGTCGTAACGACACATTATAACCATCTTTTTGGACACGATCAGCAATTGCCTTTGCTTCCGCATCAACCGCCTTCAGTAACCTTGTCCGTATTTCAACGGGTGTTTTTTCAGCTTTTATTAAAGCATAAACACCCAATGACATCATATTATCCCAGCCGATCGGGGAAAATTCAATATTTGACAATAACTGTGTGTCAATCAATTCCAAATAACGGGTTTCACCGGTCAATCGGAATAGTTCGGCAAATGCCCAAAATAATTCATCATCTACCGAACCGGTTTTATAGGTACCCGTGTTGCCACTGGAAGCCCAGAATACTTTTCCATGATTCTCAATTAAAAAATTTCCTGCTTTAATGGCAGCATCATTAAGTTTTTGGGCATAACCGGGATCTTCATTAGCAAATATTCTGGCCGCCATTGCTGCTGTTCCAGCAAAAATAGCCGTACTTGCCGTACTCTTCTCATATATAAAACGGGTTGCCCGATCATCTTCCGGCAGCGCCATTCCGGGGAAATTAGCCGTATTGACTTTATGATAGACCCCGCCATCTTCATCCTGCATCTTCAACATCCAATTTAATTCATACTTAATTTCATCGAGAAGATCAGGGAGTTCGTTTCCGGACTCAGGAATATCCAAACTATAATTTTTAAACGATATTGGATTGATCTCATATAAAATTAATAACTGTGCAGCGGTCACTCCGGCAGTTGGAATATATTTGCCATAATCTCCGGCATCATGCCAGCCGCCAGTGACATCCCTGATCACCCTGTTATCATTCACTAATATTGCCTGTCCGTCATGTAAATGGCATTGTTGATGCTTAAGTCCGGTTATTTTGTCATCAATCGCTACTCCGCACCGTTGTAAGTAATATGAACGCATCGTCGTATAAAAAAGGCTGCTCATCAATTTTTCATTGATATCAAACGCATATGATTCACCAAAATTAGCAATTACAACTTTATATTTCCCAGGTTTTTTAAATTTAGTGAAGTCACCATAATAATTGAGATCACCGGTGTTTAAGTCTTTTTTGGCACCGGTCAGCTTTCCCTTAAATACCACTTCATCGGTCAAAACTTCAACAATCTTAAATTCCTTGGTTTTCAATTTATTCTCATTATCAGTAAGTACCAAAAGTTTAGTTTCGTTTGTCCCATAACCTAACTGGTTGACTTTAATATTTTTCACCGGGAACTCAATCTTCATTACTTCTTTTTCTTTTTCAATCTTAATTGTCTTATTAAGTTTATTATTATCTATATTAACAACTAATTCTTGAGAAATTGGTTGCAGACTTTCAATCGTAATACCACCATCAACGTCAAGTTCAATTTGTTGTTCTCCAAAAGTTACCTTTCCAGACCATGGTTTTCCTTGATTCCAAATATAAACACGATGATAGTTTGATGTTTTAAATACTTGAGGAGTTAATATTACCGGTTTTAAAAGTTCCCGCTCATCTGACGTTATTTTCGCCCTACTCCATACCGCCGGAGTTTGCCAACTCTCACCATTACCAAACCAACACAGTTGCGCGCTGCGTTCCAGTTCTCCCTTACCGTTATCCAGTGCAAAATCGATCCAGATTACTTGTCCATCGTGGATCTGTTCAATTCCAAAATTAGTTAACGGAATCCTGGCTTCAACCTTTGTCCCTGTGGCAGTTTTGATTACTTTAATCTCATACCCTTCTAATTCTTTACCTTTGGTCCATAACCATGTTTGGGGTTCAGTCTCATTCAAAGCGATTCCAAACTGAAAATTGGCAGGACCATAACTATCCCTTTTTTCCTCATGAAATCCTAAATAGATTTCAATACAATCCCCCTGATAAATCTCATTCCCAACCTGATTGTTCATACAAGGAGTTGCATCAGTGATCTCCGCAAATAAATAATAATCATTTTTGGTAAAAAATGAATAAATCTTCCCATTAAATTCAGTCGCTTTTTCACGTTGGCCACGGAAAATTTGGGTATCACTTTCAATAATCGCCGGAATCACAGCGGGCCAATCATTGTTTTCACCATCGATTACAATCTGGTCATTACTACTTAAGAAAATAGGGAATGGTGATTCTTCATTAGCTGTTATTTTCAATCCAATTAACATAATTAATAAACAAAAGAAGATCATTATTATTGTTCTTCTTTTCATCAGCGCACCCCCTATTACATGCAATAACTCGAATTATACATAAATACTCACAAAAAAAGGGAAGGGTGAAACCCACCCTTCCCTAGGCTTATTGCTTATCTTTCTTTTGCAAGGGCAGCGTCAACACGTTTTGCAGCTCTGTCTAAGTAAGTTTTAACAGTGTTGTCATTGTATTTGCCGTTTACATAGTCGGTCAAGATGTTTTTAATCTCTTGAACGAATGCGTTTTCAACATCGCCCCATACTCCGAGTGGAGGATATGCGGTTGAATATGACAATACGGTTTTGAAGGTCTTCCAAACGCCTTCTGAATAGTAAGGATCGTTGTAGTCAGCAACTTTGGAAGGTAACATTAATGAGAGGTTCTTACAATATTCAACGTTGTTATCCATTAAGAATTTAACCCATGCTTTTGCAGCAGCTTTATTGCGGCTGGATTTTAAGATAACTAAGTTACTACCACCAGAGAATGATGCTTTACCTTTTGGTCCTGCAGGCGGTTCAATTACATCAAAAGGAAGTTTTGGATTGTCTTGTTTGATGTTAGCAATGTTCCATGGTCCCATGTAGCACATTGCAACGTTACCATTGATGAAAGCAGCGTCAGCTTGAGGTTGATTGTACTCTGCACAAGCTTTGGATGCTAAACCTTTGATAACGAGATCCATGTACCATTTCATAGCAGTTACACCAGCTTGGCTGTTGAAAGCTGCTTTTTTATTGTTTTTGGTTAAGAGGCTTCCACCGTTAGCCCAGAGGATGATTACCCAGTTGTGTTGGATATCCCAAGCATTGGTTCCGGCAATAGCAATTGCGCTACCTTCACCGAACTTTTTAACGATCTTTTCACCTTCGCTGAAGATTTCAGCATGGGTTGTAGGATATTTTGCACCTGCTTTAGCAAACATATCTTTGTTTACAAAGAGTGCTCTGGTTTCTGCAAACCAGGGAATACCATAATATTTTGATTTGTAAGTGGTGGAATCAAGGTTAGCTTTCATAAATGCGCTAGCGCCACCAAATTCTTTAATATTGATTTGTTCTAATCCACCAGTAGCAGCAAATTGTGGGTTCCAAGTGGTTCCAACTTGGAATACGTCTGCACCTTCACCAGTTGCGATAGCAGTGGTGATCTTTGGCCAAGCATCTCCCCAACCTACTACTTGGAATTTAACTTTAACACCGGTTTTAGCTTCAAACTCAGCAGCTTTTTTATTCATCCAAGGAATATGAGTTTCATCTGGAGCATTTGGCATAGCCCAGAAAGTGATCTCAGTTTTTGCAGCTGACATTGAAGTCATTAATGCAGCGAGTAAAAAGAGAGCTGCTAATACTACGAGCATTTTTTTAGAACGAGACTTCATCACAAAAAATTCCCCCTTCAATTTTTAGCAACATTGATGTAACACTCATTACTCTGGAGGTCGACCAGAAACAACCCTCAATCACTCCCTTCCTAACCTTGATTATCAGGCTTTTACCAAACCCAACATATATTTCAAAATTGAATTGGGTTTATTCAATTAGCCCAAACTATATATGATACCGTATTATATAATCCGTCATTGTAACTTTAATTTAAGAGCAAACCACATTTATCAACCTTTAGTTGCACCACTTACCAAACCTTCAACAATCTGTTTCTGCATCGCTGTAAATAAGATTAATACCGGGATTGATACAACAATACATGCAGCCATCATCTGTGCCCAACGAGAAGCTTGAGCGGTAATGTACTCTAACAGACCCATTGAAACAGGCTTCGTTTCCCGACCAGTTAATACTGAAGCAAATAAGATCTCATTCCAGGCCATAATGAACGAGTAAATACCAACGGCAGCAATACCAGGAGTCGATAACGGAATAATAACTCTAAACAAAGCACCGGTCTTGGTACATCCGTCAATTTGAGCCTGCTCGTCAATCTCAAATGGAACACTGTCTAAGAAGTTTCTTAACATTAAAATACAGAACGGAAGTGCAAATGAGGTATAAGTAATAATCATTCCCAAATAAGTATCTTTTAAAGGAATACCTAAATTACGGTTAAAGAATGAAAACAAGATAAAATAAGGAATCAAGAAAGCAATACCGGGAAACATCTGGGTTGAAAGCACTGCTACGGTAAAGAGGTTCTTACCTTTAAACCGGAAACGTGACAACCCATATCCAGCCAAAATACTAATAACAATTGAGGTAAACATTGTGCCAACACTTATGATAATACTATTTTTAAAATAATCAAGAATACGAACCGTTTTGTTTACATCACGATAGTTATCAAAAATAATTTTACGAGGAATCCAACTTGGTTCTAATCCTTTTTTGGTAACATCTGATGCCTGTACCTCTAAATTATCCTTAAATGAACCTGAAACCATCCACATATATGGACCTAATACGGCAACTAATACCACAAAAACCCCTAAGTAAACCAATATCTGATTAATAGTTTGTCTTGTTTTAAAAGTCATTATTAATGAACCTCCTCGCGTCTTGCTTTAATAGATATAACAGTCATTATCATAATAATGGCCATTAAAACTGTAGACATCGCTGAACCTAAACCGTAGTGAAGATTACTGAATGCCTCTCTCAAAATCAACGTTGAAGGAACATCCGCTCCCGCTCCGGGGTCACTGGATAACATTACATAGAATTGGTTGAACGCATGGAAGTTCCAGATTGAACTTAACAAGAGTAAAGTTCCACTGATGGGTAATAACATTGGGAAAGTAATATTAATAAATTGTTGCCATTTGTTAGCACCGTCAATTCTGGCAGCTTCATAAAGTTCATGAGGAATACTTTGTAATCCTGCTAACAAAATCAAACTGGCAAACGGCCAACCCTTCCAAATACTAGCAACCATAACCGCATAAATTCCACGTTCTCCAACCAGCCAAATCAAAGGTTCTTTAATTAAATTGAGGTCCATTAAAATCTTATTAACCAAACCAATACGGGCTTGGAAGATAAAACGCCATACATTATAACAAACCGAGTCCGGAGTAATATATGGCAACAAGACTAAACCGCGGACAAGATTTCTGCCCACAAACTTTTGATTTAATAACAATGCAACCGCCAAACCGATTATGTATCCCGCCGGAACTGTAATTATTCCAAAGAAAATTACATTCCATAACGAACGGATAAATTTGGTACCGACATCCATACCACTGGTAAAGATTTGGACATAGTTGCCAAATCCCACAAACGGAGCGGTCCACGGACTGGCAATTGTGTAGAGGTCTAAATCCAGAAAACTGATGTATATACCCCATAGAATCGGAATAAAATGAACGAACAACATACCAAAAATCGCCGGAAGCAAAAACCAGATAACGTTTGTCTTATGCATTGAAGCCTTTTTCAAAACTTTTCCCTCCTTAAGCTTAACCTGTTAGTGTTACTAACCAATAACCCATTTGTTGTCTGTCTGATAACCAATTCTCCCTGCAAATACCTACCAGGAACGTCTGTTATTATTTTTCCTTCATTATCCAAATATTCTACTAACATTGAAGCTGCCATCATCCCTAAATCATATAATTTAGAATTGATGGCACTCATTCCCGGTTCTAAATTTCTCGTCAATGGTAAATCATCCCCAGCTAAAACATCAATTTCCTTGCCAGGAGTTATTCCTCTCTCGCGCAACGCCCGAACCACACCCCACGCCATAGGGTCGCTCGAACAAAAAATCGCAGTAAGGTTTGGCTCCTTAGCCAGAAAACTTTGTGCTGCATAATAACCACATTCTACGGAATAATCTCCATGAGTTACTAGATGATTGGGGAATTTTAGCCCAGCTTCATCGTAAGCTCTGATACAACCTGTAATCATACTCTCTTTAGCAGGTTCTAGAAATTGAGATGCTTCTCCCACAAAACCGATCATTCTATGACCAAGATCTAATAAGTATTTCGTCCCTAAATATCCACCATAAGGTGCATCAACTTCAACAAAATTGTATTTTTGTTCGGGATAACATTTACCTAATGATATGTATCTTAATCCCTTGTCTTCAAATTCTCTAGCGAGTGGCTCAACTCCTCCCATTGCATACAAAATCATTCCATCAACATTTTTATGTTTTAAAAGTCTGTTGACTTCATGTAAAGCTTCATTGCTTGTTTTTGGAACAGATATTATTAAATTGTAATCACTGGCTGCAAGAACGTCATTAGCGCCTTTTATTTGTTCTAGTTGTCCAGGATCATGGAAAACAAAATCAGATCCATAAGGAATTACATATCCAATATTGTTTGTTTTCTGACGTTTCAAACTTTTGGCAACAGCATTAGGATGATAATCTAATTCCTTAATGGCTTCCAAAACACGTCTTTTGGTATCCTCTTTTACAGAAGGACAGCAATTGATTACTCGTGAGACTGTCTTAGGAGAAACAGCCGCTTTGGATGCCACATCATAAATTGTCGCCATAAAATGACACCCCGAATACACTTTAATGTCATCGATGTCATTATAACATAACGGTTCATTAATCGTTAAACAGGTTTTAACCTAATTTTAACCCCCCTTTTCCTGATTATTTTAGATTATCTTCTGTTTTCTTCCTCTAGTTCTGTTTTTTTCTTTTTTCATGACTTATAATTTTTACCAAAAATTAAAGACTGTCTGATCCAACAGCCTTTTAAACCACATTCGCCTCAAAAATATAAACAATTATTTTAAATAATATTGCTAATTACATCAATTTCCTCTTTTATTTCAAAATTTTTTTACTCTGATAACGCTTTTAATGCCAAAGCACATTCTAGCCGTTTACGTTGCAATTCACAACTGATTGATTCCGGCTGGTAAATCGAACCATTACTCAAATAAGCATTAGCATGACAACCGCCACTGCAATAGAACCTGCTCCAACATCCTGCACAATTTTCTTTTTTATATAGTGTTGCATCTCCAAATTCAGTCCGTAACTCTTGCTTTTTTATTCCTCCAAAAACATCACCCATCAGCATTGCTTCCACGCCTACAAATTGATGGCACGGATAGAGATTTCCATTAGGGTGAACCGCAAAGTAATCATATCCCGCCCCGCATCCGGTCAACCGTTTCAAAAGGCACGGTCCGTGATTCAAATTAATTTCAAAATGGAAGAAAGTAAAAGCATTATCTTTCTGTCGCTGTTCCAAGTAATAAGCCGCCAAACGTTCATATTCCTCTCTAATTGCCGGCAGCATCGCTTCAGTAATCCGATACTCTCCGTCATTAGTAACGACCGGTTCCAGCGAAATTTCTTTAAAACCAAGACTGTGAAGATGTTTGACGTCTTCTAAAAAGTCCAAATTAGCGGCGGTAAATGTCCCCCGCAGATAATAATTCTGATTATTACGTCTCGCTACCAGTTCCTGATATTTGGGGACAATTGTCTCGTAACAACCGGTGCCGCGCATCCGATTATTGACATCTGCTCTTCCGTCCAGCGACAACACCACCGAGATTTCCTTCCCGTTTAAATAATCAATTATCGGCTCCGTTAAGGCAATACCGTTTGTTGTAAGAGTAAAATGAAGTTCCTTACCATATTGGGTCGCAGTTACACTTCCATAATCGACCAACTGCCGGACTACATCCCAGTTTAACAACGGTTCGCCGCCAAAGAAGTCGATCTCCAATTGACGCTTGTTACCGGAATTAGCCAACAAAAAATCGATTGCCGCTTTTCCAACTTCAACGCTCATGTTTTCCCGTTTGCCACCAAATGGGCCTGTTCCGGCAAAACAATATTTACATCTTAAATTACAATCATGGGATACGTGTAAACAAAGTGCCTTTATCGAATTATCACGCTGATAATCAGGGATCTCCTCATTTTGTTCTTGAAGATAACCATTAGCTTTCAATTCAGCAATATCTGCTGTAATATCCGCTAATTTTGCTTCCGGGACCGGATACCCCTGTAGATAATTATGAAAGCTCTCGTCAATTTCAAACAATGAATTGGTAATAACATCAAATAAAAAATAATGACCTAAGCATTGAAATGAATGCCAGTTACCGCTCACTAATTTCTCCTCCAAATCTGTTTCACCTGACAAAAAATAAAGCCATGTAACCATGGCCCCGATTTCCAATTATTTCTGACATACTTGATTGCCAACCGTACATGATGTCTTACATGCTGATTGACAAGAGTTTTTACATTCACCACAACCACCGGTTTTAGCGGTCTCTGCTAACTTACCCTGATAAATTACTTTAACCAGTTTCATCGATTACCTCCAACAAAAATTGATAAATTGGTGGACCTGAAGGGATTCGAACCCTCGACCTCTGCGATGCGAACGCAGCGCTCTCCCAACTGAGCCACAGGCCCACTAATAAAATTTTCAATTTATTATATCACTTTATTAACCCTTTGCCAAGATTCCAAACAAGACTTAATCCGCTCATCCTTCTTTTCTCATAATAATAATATTCTGGTGGGTAATATTGGGAATAAAGCACCGATTAATTGCATATGGCCGTAACGGCCGCTGTGTGGCTTTATTCCACCAAATCCTGATCCCCTTCCATTTGAATCCGACTTCCTGTAATACTTCTGCTACTTTATATCCTAAGGGAAAGTATTCGCCCTGATAAAAGCGATCGCCAATCAGAAGGATTAAATAGCGCTTCTGTTGCAGAATACGGAAAGCTTCGGCACCAAATTGCTTAATCTTGGTAAAAAATTGCTGGTAATCTTCCTGATTGCCAAAGTCGCGACAATCAATTTCATTAAACATATTGAAGTTAGTCTCTGTTTTAAACCCTTTCACCTGATGATGACAACCATAAGGCGGATCAGTGATAATTGCCGCAATTGATTCGGCCTCCAATCCTTTCATCACCTCAAGACAGTCACCCTGGATCAAATTTCCTAGATAACAATCACTGCCTTTTGCGTCAATTGCTGGCACGAACTTTCCATCAATAATTGTATAATTTTTCAGGATTGTCTGGTAAATCGCAACCCATTTCGGGTTTAACTCTATTCCGATTGCTTTTCGGTTAACCATCCTTGCTCCCAATAATGTTCCGCCAACTCCGGCAAAAGGATCAAGAATCAACTCCCCCTGTTTACTGAAGAATCTGATTATGTCCGCCATCAACTCCGGCGGTTTCATTGCGCCATGTAATTTCCGTAATTTATGGGTGACATCCGGTGCATAATTCGTCTCATAAATTGTATTGGTCCAATATAACCATTGCGAGCCTGAAAGTTCATTCAATTCATTTTCCACAGCAGTCATCCTTATTTACTTTTTTTACTATTGTGCCCATCAAACGGGAAAGTTACTAATTTAGAATGAAAATAATATCTTATTTCAATGTCTATGCCTGGAAAATCAAATTGTATAACTGGAAAAGTCCCTATCAAAAGAAAAATTTAAAAAAATAATGACATTTATTTTTAGATAAAGGAAATAGTTTTTACAAAACGAAAATATATTTAAAAATTGCTAAATTTAAATCTACGAAAGAGAGGTATCTCCCTTAAAAATGCCAAAACGAGACGACATCAAAAAAGTTCTGATAATTGGTTCCGGGCCAATTATCATTGGACAAGCATGTGAATTTGACTACTCTGGCACCCAGGCGTGTAAAGCCCTTCGGAATTTAGGATATCAAGTTATTCTGGTAAACTCAAATCCGGCGACAATTATGACCGATCCCGGCATGGCTGATGTTACTTATATTGAACCTTTAAACTTAAAACGGCTCACCGAGATTATTGAAGCAGAAAGACCGGACGCATTACTGCCGAATTTAGGTGGCCAATCAGGTTTGAATCTCTGCGCCGAACTGGCAGAAGCAGGAGTATTGGACAAATACAATATTAAAGTTATCGGAGTCCAAGTCGATGCGATTGAACGCGGCGAAGACCGAATCGCTTTTAAAGAAACCATGAACAAATTAGGGATTGAAATGCCCCGCAGCCAACCGGCTTATTCGGTCGAAGAAGCTGAAAAAATCGCTTCCGAATTAGGTTACCCTGTAGTAATCAGGCCTGCTTATACAATGGGTGGTACCGGTGGTGGTTTGGTTTATAATGTTGAAGAATTACGGACAGTAGCCAGCCGTGGAATCACAGCCAGTTTAGTGGGACAAATATTGGTTGAGGAATCGGTAGCCGGTTGGGAAGAACTTGAATTAGAGATTGTCCGCGACTCAAAAAACCAGATGATCACCGTCTGTTTTATTGAAAATGTCGATCCAATCGGAGTCCATACCGGTGATTCTTTCTGTACTGCTCCAATGTTAACTATCAGCAAAGAGTTGCAGGAACGGCTCCAAAAATATGCCTACTCAATAGTCGAATCAATCGGAGTGATCGGCGGTACCAATGTTCAATTTGCTCATGATCCCAAAACCGGCCGTGTTGTGATTATTGAAATCAATCCTCGGACCTCCCGTTCCTCAGCATTAGCTTCCAAAGCAACCGGATTTCCGATCGCCTTGGTCTCTTCAATGCTGGCTGCAGGAATGACGCTGGATGAGATTCCGTACTGGCGCGGCGGTACTCTCGCTCAATATACCCCATCCGGAGATTATGTAGTTGTCAAGTTTGCCAGATGGGCCTTTGAAAAATTCAAAGGTTCGCGGGACCTGTTAGGAACTCAGATGAAAGCAGTCGGCGAAGTCATGAGCATTGGTAAAACTTACAAAGAAGCTCTCCAAAAAGCAATCCGCTCCTTAGAGATTGGCCGTTATGGACTGGGGTTTGCCAAAGATTTCAATTCAAAATCACTTCAAGAATTACTTGAATTGTTAAAAGAACCATCAAGTGAACGACAATTTATCATGTATGAAGCCTTGCGCAAAGGAGCAACGGTTGAGCAACTGCACCAAATTACCGCGATTAAAGAATGGTTTATCACCCAAATGAAAGAATTAGTCGAATTGGAAGAAGAGATCTTAACTTATAAGGGCAGAGCCCTACCTGACGATCTGCTGATCAAAGCCAAAAAAGACGGTTTTGCTGACCGATATCTCGGATTACTCCTCAATCTTCCCGAAACCACCATCCGGGAACAACGGATCGGATTAGGCATTAATGAAGTTTGGGAGCCAGTACCGGTAAGCGGCGTTGCCCATGATGCCGCATACTACTACTCAACCTATAATTCCACCAATGAATTGCCAACTACCAACAACCGCAAAATAATGATTTTAGGTGGAGGCCCAAACCGGATCGGACAGGGGATCGAGTTCGATTACTGCTGTGTGCATGCTGCATTTGCTTTAAAAGATGCCAACATCGAAACAATCATTGTGAACTGCAACCCTGAAACCGTCTCTACGGACTATGACACCTCTGATCGACTTTATTTTGAACCATTGACTGTTGAAGATGTCTTAAGCATCTACCAAAAAGAAAAACCCGAAGGTATCATTATCCAATTTGGAGGTCAAACACCGCTTAACATCTCCAAAGAACTGAAAGCAGCCGGTGTTAATATTTTAGGCACCTCTCCCGAGACAATTGATCTCGCCGAAGACCGGGACCGTTTCCGCATGATTATGAAGCAGTTAGGAATCCCCATGCCTGAAGCAGGTATGGCAAGTAATTTAGAAGAAGCTTTGCAAGTAGCGAACCAAATCGGTTATCCGGTAATGGTTCGTCCTTCCTATGTCCTTGGCGGCAGAGGGATGGAAATTGTTTATGATCAACAACAACTACAGGAATACGTTGCTGCTGCGGTTGATGTTACTCCCGACCGGCCAATCTTAATCGATAAGTTCTTAGATAATGCTATTGAAGTCGAAGCCGATGCAATTGCTGACGGAACCGACGCTTTTGTTCCGGCAATTATGGAACACATCGAATTAGCCGGTATCCACTCGGGTGATTCTGCCAGTATTATTCCGACAGTGAGCATCTCCGACGAACATTTGGATACCATTAAAAAATATACCAAAACAATCGCACAGGAATTAAAAGTAGTAGGATTGATGAATATTCAATATGCAATTCACAACAACATTGTTTACGTCCTGGAAGCAAATCCGAGAGCATCCAGGACGGTACCGATTGTCTCCAAAGTCTGCAATATCTCCATGGCCCGTTTGGCAACGGAGATTATATTAGGTAAAAAGATAGCCGATCTAAACTTGAAAGAGAGCACCATTCCATATTACGGCGTTAAAGAAGCAGTCTTCCCATTCAATATGTTCCCTGAAGTAGACCCTGTCTTGGGACCGGAGATGCGTTCCACCGGAGAAGTTTTGGGGTTAGCAGACTCCTTTGGGCTGGCATTCTTCAAATCTCAGGAAGCCACCAAACAACCACTTCCAATCGAAGGAACCGTCTTGATCAGTGTTGCCGAGAAAAACCCGCTTCTGATTCAAATCGCAAAAGGATTCCAACAACTCGGTTTTAAAATAACTGCCACCAAAGGTACTAAAGAATTTTTAGAACAACATGGAATCGAGGCACAATTCATCAATAAACTGCACGAAGGACGGCCCAACATTGTCGATCAGATTATGAACGGTGAAATTCAATTGGTAATAAACACTCCAATCGGTAAAAAAGAGCAGCATGATGACTCATATATCAGAAAAACCGCCATCCGGTTTAAAATACCTTATATCACCACACTGACCGCCGCCTTGGCAACAACCAAAGGTATTACTGCTTATAAAGAACAATCACAAGGGGTCAAAGCTTTACAACAATATCATAACGATATTCATTAAAAACAAATAACGAATGGCTGGATTCACTTCCAGCCATTCGCATTAAATCTTTGTAAGACTCTTACCAATTCCGGCATCGAAGACTCCTGGATCAATTTCCAATACTCTTCCTTCACCGGCACTACTGATAATCGCGGTTGTGATATTAACTCCCAGTCTTTGAACTTAATATCGGTTTTAATCCGTTTTAAAGAAATCGGCCTGATCAACCGGTAACGCGGTGCTACATCAACCACCGTCAACCGGGAGTCATTTTGATCCGGATCGGGATACGGTTCAGAAATAATCTCGGCTACACCAACAATTGCTTTTTCTTTACCGCTATGATAAATAAATGCCAGGTCGCCGCGCTTCATTTGCTGGAGATTTTTTAGGGCAACAAAGTTACGGACTCCGTTCCAACGGTCTTTGCCCAGCCGCTCCAGATCATCATAAGAAAAAGTTTCGGGTTCCGTCTTTAATAACCAATAAGCCATTGTTGTTCCTTCAGGTTTTTGATTATATTATTATCCCAAGCTAAAACTTTTATCCTACTTCAAGTTCATTTTACTTAATCAATCTCAACCTACTGGTCCGTACCTTCCTTGGATTCCCTTCCCTTCTTCTATATCGGCCCCCGCCATAATTTCCTTTAGTAATAAATAAATGAGCGATCCCTATACCGGTGATTGAGGCTAATCCGAATAAAATCCCCCGATCAAAGTATGAAAAAAAGGCAAGAGCTGCAGCGATCCAACCAAACCAAACAGCCTTAACCGGAAGTATTCCCCAAACTAAGACTTCCTGATAGGGAAAGAGTCTACTCCAAGCCCAAATAATAGAAGTAAGTGGAAGCCACAGTCCAAAAATTAGTATTGTTTTATTAAGGTACATACTAACTAAACTAAAAACCACTCCGGTTGTTAGAGTTACCAATACGACCAACCAGCTATAACGTTTACTCCCCCAGGTTCGTTCTACACTCCCTCCGACAAACCACAAGGCAATCGCCGCGAAGATTAATGAAATCGGCTCATTAATCAACGGGAAAGTTATTAATGTCCAGGGCGCAGTAAACATGTCTGCCGTCCTTAATAAGAATAAACTTCGAAAATTCAATCCCAATAACCCATCAAAAATTAATATCAGTATATTAATCACTATTGTTAAGACGATTAATCCTTTATTAACCGGCATAAACTCCTGGTATAAAAACCTTTTCAGCTTTACGATATAGCTCATTGCTCTCCTCCCGTTTAATTAGATCAAAGTATCCTCTCGCAAATTTCTTCGCTTTAATTAAATAAATCTCCTTTTAATTGATCCAAAACTCTTAAGTACTTAGTCACATAATACCTACAACTCCTGAAACTTAATCACAAATCAAACTACCGCCGAGTAATCTATATTAAATTGAATCGTCTAATAATCATACAAGGTGGTAAAGATGAAGAAATTAAATACCGGAGAAGAACATCAATATCTTCGCATTCTTTCTAACCTAAAAAAATATCTTTTCTCTTTCTATGGTGTTCATTATATTGACATTGGATACAAATTTACTTTAGGAAAAATTCTTCCAGAGCTATCAATAAGAGTACATCTCTATCGTAAAGTCCCAAAACAATTCTTATCAATAAGCCAAATAATTCCCCAATTTATTGATTCCATTCCTGTTGATATTATCCAGAGTAATCCCGGATTACACTACTTCCAATCCAAACGGCGCGAACGATTTGACCCTTTGGTTGGCGGGATCTCCATTCGTAATCTTCGCTATAATACTCAAGGGACCTTAGGAATGATCGTCCGGGATATCATTACCGGAAAACTGTTTGCATTGTCCAATTACCACGTCCTTGTTGGAGAAGCAGGAAAAAAAGGAGATCTTATTACACAACCCGCCACGGATAATAAAGATGATATCATTGGAGAAGTAAATCGGTGGAATGAACAATTTGATTGTGCAGTCTGTGAGTTAAATAATTCCAGAAGGCCCTCTGCTAAAATTCTCGGTTATGATTCACCACCAAATACCGTAATCAGACCAAGTATAGGAATGATAGTAACCAAATCAGGTCTTACTACCGGTATAACCACTGGCATAATTGACGGTATCAGTTTTGATGATTTTACAATCATACCCAAACCCAAGCAATCTTTGGGTGACATTGAAATAAGTGCTCCCGGAGATTCCGGTTCAATTTGGCTCGAAACAAATACAAATGCTGCCGTTGGTCTTCATTATGCCGGAGAAATCGATCCGAGACCCGAAGCAGAACGCGCTTGGGCAAAACGGCTTCATAAAATATTTCGAGTATTACATATTGATTTCATGTAGAAAATAAAAAAGCGCAGTTAGCGCTACGCTGCATCATCAGCGGGTTTAAACGCCCCCGCTTACTCGGCTTTAGTTGTGAGTTATGCAGCAGAACCTCACAAATATATATTATTAAAAGAGGGAATAAAGAGAATTTTTTGTTGTTTTAATTTTACCACAAAAAATCTTCTCAGACATTGAAGCTTCTTTACAGTTAAGAAAATATTTTGTTAAAAACATTAAGCACTCTTGATAAACGACCGCAGTGATTCGAGTTGTTCGTCATTGATTGAATCAAACGCCAATCCGCTATAAAACAAGGCATCCCTGTTACTACTATGGACAACGGTTGCTTTTGGAGTTATTCTTTGCGTTGTTCCCGGTAAGAAAAAGTCCGCCCGTAAAGTCATCCCTTCCTGAAGTGGTTCAATTGAGACAATACCAATACCGGTTGTCGACATATTTTCAATATATACATAATGGTAATAATCTAACTCTAGATTAATTATTTTCGAAACAATATGGGTTTTAATCCGATTTTCTCTCCGACGTTCAGGCACCATCTAATACTTACCTCCTAGTATTTAATTTGTTTAACATAATCTGTTATTACTATCGTCATTAAAGCAAAACTTCATTAGTAAAAAATTATTTTTTTTCACCAAAAACAAAAAACAGGGTAATTCCCCTGTTTTTTCCGCTACCAAATATTAGTTTTATTCATTCCAATATGTAAACTCTAACTTTCTTACGGCCATACAATATTGCTTCCCGATAAGTTTCAAAACACAAATCAATCCGATTTCCCTTAATCGCTCCTCCAATATCTGCCGCTTCAGCCACTCCATAACCTTCAATATAAAGTTTAGTCCCTAACCGGATTACCTTAGGATCAACTGCAACTACTCCGAATCCTGCTTTTTTACCCGTATAGGTCCTGCCATATTTTGCATACTTCCCGCAACTCTCCGGTCCCGGTGAGTAGGCAGTAGCATCCATCACTTTAACATCAGTATACCTCAAGCTGCCACGTGAAGTTTCCAGCATTCTGACGATCGGTTTAATCCCAACGGCAATAATTGTATTAATCTTAGGCTCAATGACCTTCTCTGTCATTAAAAATCGTTTCTTCTCGACGCCATTTTCGTAAACAACTTTATAACGACGTTCAACCAATCCGTTTTGACCTTCTCTAATTACCACTTGTTTGCCCTTCTCAAGCTCTTTAGTCCTGCGGTACTCGGTTACCGCTTTTAAAATATCACGCTTTACCACCGTTTGCGAAGTGACTTTAATTATTTCAATCTTCTGATTAGCTGTTACCAGCTCATCCAAACCAGGTTTAACAATATCATCCTGTGTAACTAAAATACCGGCTTGTCCCAATACATCACGGACCGGCTGCTCGATTGTCTTTACTTGGGTAGATTCAGGACCTACTTGAATTGTTACCGGAAATGCCCTAAATACTTCTATTTGCAAATTTTCAGATATTTTATGATCTAAATCAGGCTTAACGATATCTCCTTCTTCAAGGAAAACACCTTTTTCCTCTAAAACTTGAGCAACACTGTTACTCCTTGTTTTAAAAGTAAGCGTTTCGCCATCAACTATTAAACTTACCTGATCTAAAGCCAAAATATAGCTACCACATGCTAAAACAGCTCCAAGCAAGAATATTCCTGCAACAATTGCTAGATATTTTGGCTCCTGTAGGATGTTCTTCAGTGTTAACAACTTCATTGTCCCTCCACATCAGAATCCGCTCTTAAACTGGATAAATTCTTCATATTTTAGGAAAATCCTGCCTAATTATACTTATCAGTTTTCCTGATAGTTCCGCACCCGAAAGTCGGCGCCAATTTCCGCAGCTATTCTAGAACAAGCAGCAATATCGACACCGGCAACATTAACTACAGATAAAACCACCCTCGGGATATATTTTTTACTGCGACGCGCAAAATCTAAAACTGCCGCAAAAGCTTTTGCTCCAAATTTACTTTTGGTTAATTTAAAATAATCATCGGCATTATCCGCATTTAAGCTTATAGAGATTGTATCAACCAATCCTTCAAGTAATGGCAATACATCATATCCAAGCATTAAGTCAGCTAACCCGTTAGTATTTATTCTAACTGGCTTGTTCAGTTCTTGTTTAATCCATTTCGCCACCGTTACTACTATTTCAGGACGGCTTAACGGTTCACCATAGCCACAGAAAACAATCTCTTGATAATCATCATGTTCTTGTATTGCTTTAATGATTGCTGTGGCAGATGGCTCCTCATTCAACCACAAATCATAACCAACACCGTTTTCGGTATTTCGAATACAAAAAATACAGGCATTTGGACATTGGTTGGTAATGTTTAAATAAAGACTGTTATTCAAAGTATAAGCTATTGTCACCATTTAATTCCCCTTCAGTCCAAACACAATTTAAATAAACTAATGCAGTTTTCAGTGGTAATTTGAGCTACTTCAGCCAATGTCATTCCTTTAACTTCAGCTAACTTAGCCCCTACCAGCCCAACCAGCGCCGGACTGTTTTGCTGACCGCGATGCGGATGTGGCGTCAAATAAGGCGAATCGGTTTCAACCAGAATTTTTTCTATCGGTATTGAAGCTGCCACCTCGCGCAATTTATGTGCATTATTAAATGTTAATGATCCGGCAAAAGAAATATTGAGCCCCAACTTTAAACATTCCCGTGCCACCTCTAAACTGCCGCTAAAACAATGCATCACACCCCGGGATGGACCTACACCTTCTTTTTTTAAGATATCCAAGGTATCCTGATGCGCATCCCGATTATGAATGATTATTGGTTTATTATACTCTTTAGCAATCGTTAATTGCTCTTTAAATGCCCTGATCTGGTCTTCTTTTGACGAATGATTATAATAGTAGTCAAGACCAATCTCCCCAACCGCTACTACTTTCGGTTCCGTCAATAACTCCTTAACCTCTTGTGCCGTCTCATCATTCCAACATTTAGCATCATGAGGATGAATCCCTACCGTAGCCCAGATCGAATCATACTGCTGCGCTAATCTGACAGCCCGTTTTGACGACTCCAGATCATAACCAACAACGATAAACTGATTCACATTACTGGCATTAGCCAAAGCGATAACCTGATCTAGCGTTTCATTGTATGCTTGATCATTCAAATGGCAATGACTGTCGATCCACATTATTTCACCTTTGCCCCAGTCCCGATCTCTTGCTCCGGACAGACCAAGGCAAGTTTACCTTGTTCATTAGAAGCAGCTAACAACATTCCCTGCGAGAGAACTCCGCGCAGTTTTGCCGGTTTAAGATTAGCCACAACCACGATCTCCTTCCCAACAAGTTGCTCCGGTTGATAATGTTGAGCGATACCGGCAACTATTTGTCGTTCTTCCTCTGCAACCATCACTTTCAGTTTTAACAGCTTGTCAGAACCTTCAACTTTCTCGGCTTCCAACACTTTTGCCACTCGCAGATCAATCTTCATAAAGTCATCAATGGTAATTTCGGCAGTTGCTTTGTCCTTTTCAACCGGTGGTGTCGCGGTTTCTTTTGCTTCCTTGTTCACTTTAGATTTGTCTTCTTCAACTTTCTCTTCTTCAATCCGGGGGAAGATTGGATTACCTTTACGGGTTTGGGTACCAGGTTGTAATCCACCCCACTTAATTAATGCAAAATAATCCTTATTGGTATCTACTGTTCCAACTCCTAATTGCTCAAATATTTTCTGCGGTGTTTCAATTAAAAACGGCGCTAACAATACTCCGGTAATTCTGATTGTTTCAGCCATTGTGTAGAGGACGGTATTTAACCGTTCCCGTAATTCCGGTTGCTTTGCCAACGACCAGGGAGCGACTTCATCAATATATTTATTGGCCCGACTTACAATTTTAAAGATTGCAACCATTGCATCATTAATTTCCAATTTAGCAATCGAACTGTCCAACTCTTGAATACTCTCTTTAACCTGCTGAATTAATTGCTGATCGATCGCTTGGTACTCTCCCGGAACCGGAATGATTCCACCATTAAATTTCTCAATCATCGATAAGGTCCGGTGGAGTAAATTCCCCAAATCATTGGCTAAGTCAGTGTTAAGTCTTAACACTAAAGCTTCCTCGGTATAAACCCCATCTGAACCAAATGGTATTTCTCTTAGTAAATAATAGCGAATCGCATCCAAACCATATTTGTCAATTAAGATCAACGGATCAATCACATTCCCCTTTGACTTGGACATCTTTCCACCTTCTAAAACCAACCAGCCATGGCCAAAGATCTGTTTCGGCAGAGGCAGATCCAAAGCCATTAAAAAGATCGGCCAAATAATCGTGTGGAAGCGAACAATTTCTTTAGCCATCAAGTGCAAATCAGCCGGCCAATACTGCTCCATTAATTCCGTCTTCTCAGGATATCCAAGTGCGGTAATGTAGTTTGAAAGCGCATCTATCCAAACATAAATTACATGCTTGGGATCAAAAGGAACTTTAATTCCCCAGCTAAACGTCGTCCGTGAAACTGATAAATCCTCTAGCCCGGGCTTCAGAAAGTTATTGATCATTTCATTTCTACGTGATTCCGGCAGAATAAATTCCGGATTTTCTTCAATATGCTTTAATAATCGATCCGCATATTTCGATAACCTAAAGAAATAGCTCTCCTCTTTTACCAATTCAACAGGACGGTCACAGTCAGGACATTTCCCGTCTTTAAGTTGGCGTTCTAACCAGAATGCCTCACAAGGAGTGCAATACCAACCTTCATACTCACTTTTATAGATATCTCCTTGTTGATAAAGCCGCTCAAAGATCTGTTGCACACTTTTTTCATGGCGTTCTTCGGTAGTCCGGATAAAATCGTCATAACTAATCTGTAATTTACTCCATAATTCTTTGATGTTTTTAACAATTCCATCAACATAC
Source organism: Bacillota bacterium (assembly GCA_029553165.1). Classification (GTDB taxonomy): domain Bacteria; phylum Bacillota; class UBA4882; order UBA8346; family UBA8346; genus JAKPCT01. The sequence continues at coordinate 2,242 of JAKPCT010000230.1, read as the reverse complement.
TCTTGCGGAGTTGTCCCTACTGATTCTGCTTTGCGTTGGATCTTCTGCCCATGTTCATCGGTTCCGGTCAAAAATCTTACATCGTGCCCCCGTTGCCGGTAATAACGAGCTAATGCATCAGCAATAACTGTTGTATAAGCGTGGCCAATATGTAAATTGTCGCTTGGATAATAGATTGGTGTCGTAATATAGTATTTACCCATTTTAATTCCTCCAAATTGATTTATTGAATAATAAAAAAACCCCTCAGCCCTAGGGGACGAGAGGTCCGTGGTACCACCCCAATTTATATAACTCAAAAAAGCTTAGAGTTATAACTCAAAGTTCATAACGTGAACTACCCGTCTGACCCTACTCAACTAATTTCGAATCAGCAACTCCAGAACCATCTTCCTTGTTTACTTGGTCAGAATCACACCAACCTTCTGACTCTCTTTAACAAGATCAACAAGTACTATTTTCTTTCACAGTATTTCTGATTTTAAATTCAAAATTAATATATATTAATATATCGACTTACTCGCCCTTTGTCAAGTTATTTTTTTTTAAAAATATCGTCGGAATTTCTTTAAAAAAGTAAAAACTATTATTATATGTAATTTTTTTTAAAAATAAACCTATTTTTAGTTAATTATTTGTAAAACAGAGCATGGATTAAATTGACTTTGAAAACATATTTAGGTATAATGTAATCATTGAATGTCGAATTTTAACGAAAGGAGCTTCCTACAATGATGAAATCAACCGGAATTGTACGAAAAGTAGATGAATTAGGCAGAGTTGTTATTCCTATTGAATTAAGACGTACCCTGCAAATCGACGAAAAGGATGCTTTAGAAATCTATGTTGACGGTGAAAAAATTATCTTAAAGAAATACGAGCCAGCATGTATTTTCTGTGGCAACGCCGAAGACATCAAGAACTTCAAGGAAAAGAACATCTGCAAGACCTGTTTGGAATCCATGAAGGGAGCCTGCTAAACGGCTTTATTCTTCTTTTTTTTCTTTATATTTTAAATAACTCCGGTAAATCTCTTTTAGCGATTTACCGGTTTTTTTTGCGATAATTCTCAACTCTTCCTTCAATGAACTACCAGTTGAATTGATCCCTTCAAACATCCGTTCAAATTCGACATTTGTCGATTTTTGCTGTTTTGTTTCGTTTTTTGACGAGCCTTCGATCAGTAACGTAAATTCTCCTACTATTTTTACCTTTTCTATTGTTTTTATTATCTCTTCTAATTCCCCTCTGATAAATTCTTCATGAACTTTCGTTAATTCTCTTGCTAAAACGATCTTCCGATTTCCTAATACTTCATAAATCATTTCCAATGTCTTAACAATTCGGTATGGAGATTCATATAAAACAATTGTCCCCGTAAATTCAGATAATTCTTCCAGTATAGCCCTTGCTAACGCTTGTTTCCGCGGTAAAAACCCCTTAAAAATAAAGTAACTGGTATCTAGACCAGATGCCGCCAATGCGGTTGTCAGCGCTGAAGCTCCTGGTATTGGAATCACTTTAACATCATTCGCAATCGCCTTGTTTACAAGGATATTACCTGGATCTGAAATACCAGGCATCCCTGCATCTGAAACTAATGCAACATTTAATCCACCTTTTATCTGGTCTATTAAATAATTGCTTCTTTCTTCTTCATTATGCTGGTAATAACTGATTAATTTATTTTTAATTTTAAAATGATTAAGTAACTTCAAAGTGTGCCGGGTGTCTTCCGCTGCAATCAGTTGCACTTCATTTAACACTTTTAGCGCCCTAAAAGTAATGTCTTCTAAATTACCTATTGGAGTAGCTACCAAATATAAAGTTCCGGCTTCCATTCAGTCTTCCTCAATCTTTATCATTTTATCCATATTATTTTTCGCCTTCTTGTAGTTTATCCCCTGCTTATAAATTTAAAAAGGCCCCAAAGGGCCTTTTTATAATTTTTTCTTAACAAACAGTATTTCTTTTAGCTTTGCAAACTATCATATTTAATGAATTAATTTTGGGGAAGATATCAACATTTGTAACAACGTCCAGTTGGGTCCATTCACTAACCTTAACCAATACGTGCGCTACTACCTTTTGTGTTAATAAACCTGGTTCCGAATGTGCCGCCGGAGTTAGTATATAATCGGTATCAATATCTAACAAGTGATTTTGAACTTCTAAAAATCCATTGTCAGGATCTACTCCTGGGATATCGACAGTCAACATAAATGGAATGTCTTCTGCAAGA
>JAKPCT010000223.1 GCA_029553165.1 Bacillota bacterium | reverse complement strand
TTCGTTAATTACAAGTCCTGGGTTGATAATCCAGTGTAACATTACAGGATTTTTCCAAGTCCAAATTTTAAATTTTGATTTGTCGTATTCCATATTTGTCATTTTTAACGTTCTGTTTTCTAACATAGCAGGTAACGTTTTGGCGCTTGGCGCAGTGGCGGATTTCGGAGCACAAAACTGTCAATAAACCACAAAAGTTGATGCGAGGTAAAATGTTCAATTAACCACGTCACCCGCCATTGACGCCAAACGCCTGTTGTGTGCTGCCCTTCTGTTTTATTCGTCTGTTTGTCAGTCATTTAGTATCAGTTTTATCGTGCGTTGGCTTGGTGGCTCTTTTGCAAAACTTGGCTTTAGCGTGGGCTGGTGCGGTTTTGCAAATGTGCCACCAATAGCGTGGGCTTATTCTTCTTTTTTGTCTCCGTTCTTTACTAAGTCTTCTGCTAACATTTTGGCTTGTGTGATTACCGTATCAACCGCTTTTTCTTGTAAGTCTGGCGGATAACCGTGTAGTCTTAATATTCTTCTGATGTTTCGTCTCAATGCTGATTGTACACTTTCTTTAATTGTCCAATCTATGGTCGTGCTGTTGCGGACTGTCTTCAAAAGTTCTTGTGCAATGTGTCTGAGAATGTCGTCACCCAAAACGGCTACTGCACTGTTGTTCACTTCCAAAGCCGTGTAAAAAGCATATTCTCTATAATCCAATCCCAATTTGTCGCCACGTTGGTCTGCTTCTTTCATTTGTTGGGCAAAGGGAATAAGCACTTTTTCCAAAAACTCTACCGTATCAATCATTCCGTTGTGGTAGCGTTTGATGGCATCTTCCAACATTTCGGAAAATTTCTTGCTTTCTACCAAATTGATTTTTGTCCGCTTCTTGATTTCGTCTTTGAGTAGTTTTTTCAATAACTCAACGGCTAAATTCTTTTGTGGCAAGTCTTTCAATTCCTGCAAAAATCGTTCGTCAAGAATTTCAATGTTTGGCTTTTTAAGTCCAGCTGCATCAAATATGTCAATTACATTGTCGGCTGTGATGGCTTCCGAAATGATTTGCTTGATGGCGGTTTCCATTTCTTCATCCGTTTTGCCGCCTTCATTTCGGTCGGATATTTTTACCAACCTTGATTTGATGGCTTGAAACAATGCCACATCATCACGAATGGCCATTGCCCGCTCGTGGGGAACAGAAATCGCAAAGGCTTTCAATAAGTTTTTGGTGTTTTCGGTAAAACTTTGCTCTCCGTTTTCCTGACTGAAAATGTAATCCACGATAACGGGAATGAATTTCAATTTTTCTTCGGGTGTAAGCGTGAAGAATTTACGCCAATCAAAATGCCTTAATTGATAGTCTATTGCTTCGTGCAGTTCCAACATTTTGGCAACGGCTAATTCCTGGTCAAGTGTTGGTTTGCCTTCTCCACCGCTTGCGGTGTAGTCTGCTAATGCTGTTTTAAGTTCTTGTGCAATGCCTATATAGTCCACCACCAAACCGCCCGATTTGCCTTCCGTAAATACACGGTTAACCCTTGCAATTGCTTGCATTAAATTATGACCTCGCATTGGTTTGTCAACATACAATGTATGCAAACAAGGAGCATCAAAACCAGTAAGCCACATATCACGGACGATAACCAATTTTAATGAGTCAACTGGATTTTTAAGACGGTCGCCAATTGCTTTCCGTCTTTGTTTGTTTCGGATATGCGGTTGCATATTCAAGGCATCACTACTGCTGCCTGTCATAATTACTTTTATTGTGCCTTTGTCGTCATCATCTGAATGCCACAAAGGACGGATTTTGATGATGGCTTCATAGAGTTCCACACAAATTCTGCGGCTCATACACACTATCATGGCTTTGCCGTCTAAAACTGCATTGCGTTGTTCAAAGTGATAAACCAAATCTTCGGCTATTTTCTGAATACGGTTTGGATTTCCAACAATGGCTTCTAAGCGTGTCCATTTTGCCCGCATCTGTTGACGATTGCTTAATTCTTCTCCTTCGGTGAGCTCTTCAAACTGCTCGTCTAGGCTTACTTTTTCATCTTCGTTAAAATGGACTTTTGCCAAACGGCTTTCATAGAAAATCGGAACGGTGGCTTTATCGTTTACGGCTTGCTGAATGTCGTAAATGTCCACATAGTTACCGAAAACGGCTTGGGTGTTTTTGTCGGTGGTTTCAATGGGTGTGCCTGTGAAGCCGATAAACGTTGCATTAGGCAAAGCATCACGCAAATGTTTGGCAAAGCCATCAATAAAATCGTATTGGCTTCTGTGGGCTTCATCTGCAATGACTACAATGTTTTTTCGTTCGCTTAGAGCCTGTATGTCTGCACCGATATATTCTACACTTGGTTCGTTTACTACATTTTCATTTTCGGGCTGCACAATGTCGGTGGGCATTGGCATAAACTTCTGAATGGTGGTAAACACAATGCCCCCTGATGCCACTTTGAGCAATTGGCGTAATTCCTTGCGGCTTTCTGCTTTTTGGGGTTCTTGCCTTAAAAGTTGCTGGCAATTGGTAAAAGTTTCGTGCAATTGCTCGTCCAAGTCATTTCTATCGGTTAAGATTACCAAGGTAGGATTTTCCATTCTTGGCTCACTAATGAGCTTGCCCGAAAAGAAAACCATACTCAAACTTTTGCCGCTTCCTTGTGTGTGCCAGATGACGCCGCCACGCCTGTTGCCATTGCTTCCGCTGGCGGTTACGGTGCTTTCTACGGCTTTGTTTACGGCATAATACTGATGATAGGCAGCTACTTTTTTGAGCGTTTTGCTGTCGCTTTTTTCAAATACGATAAACTGACGGATTAAATCCAACAGCGTGTGCTTGTTCAACATTCCGTGAAACATCACTTCCATTTGGGGTTGCAAATGGTCGGCTGTGGTTTGTCCGTCTTTGGTTTTCCACGTCATAAACCTGCCGAAATCGCTGGTAATGGTGCCACAACGGGCATCCCAACCATCACTGATGATGAGTAAACTATTATAAGTGAAAAGTGAAGGAATGGCTTGTTTGTAAGTTTGCAGTTGGTTGAATGCCGATTTCAGATTGGTGTTTTCGTCCACTGCATTTTTGAGTTCAATCACCACTAATGGCAAGCCGTTTATAAACAAGATTATGTCAGGGCGTTTGTTTTGATTTCCCTCAATAATTGTAAATTGGTTGATTGCCAAAAACTCGTTGTTTTCAGGAGTTTCAAAATCAACAATGTAAACTTTTTCGCCTCGGATTCCGTTTTCTGTTCTTACTTCAACATCAACGCCATCGGTTAAATATCTGTGAAACGTTTCATTATTGATTAACAAGTTTGGGCTATCGGTACGCAATACTTTTTTTAAAGCATCTTCTTTTGCATCTTGCGAAATGTTGGGATTGAGTTTGTCAATGGCATCACGCAAACGGGTAACCAACACCACTTCGTTGTATTGCCTTTCGGGGTGCTCGCCATCAGGGGAAATATCGGTACCTAACAAATAACTATACCCTAAACTCTCCAAGTAGGAAAGGGCAATTTCTTCTATTTCGTTCTCAGTGATGCTATTCATTGTCTGAATCAGGATTTACTTAATTTTAGAATTTTCAGAATTGTATTTGGGATTGAATACAAGTTTGTATTGTAAACTCGTACTACCAAAGTTTATTAATAAACCAAGCGGAAAATCGTAGGCAACAACATAGTTTTTAGCTTGCGCTAAATGCACATCTTCCAAATTAACCAATGCTTTTAGTTCAACTATCACTTTATCTTCCACAACAAAATCGGCTCTTCTTGTTCCAACATCTACCCCCTCATAAAAAATAGTGTGTTCTTTTTCTCTGGCATAACACAGCCCTGCCTTTTCCAATTCTAAAGCCAAACATCGCTGATAAATAACCTCCTGAAAGCCATTGCCCAAGGTGTTATGTACTTTCATTGCACATCCTATTATTTTGTATGTCAATTCATCTTTCATCATAATTCTGTTCATTCTTTAATCTTGAAAATTCTGATTCAGACTGATTTGTCCGCTCATTAACTTGGGTAGTAGTGTGTCACGGGTTTGGGTTAAGGTTTGGATTTGCTTGGTGTTTTCTAAAATTTTATCATCTAATGGATTTACTACAGTTTCAAATTCATAAATGATTTCATTTGAAGGGACAATGATTTCAATGCTTTCAAAATTTGATTTATTTATTGAGCCAAATACCGTTCCTTCACCTTCAAACCCATTAAAAACTGGCTCTAAATTCTTCATCATATAATACGTGAATGAGTAAGCGTCAGATTTGTGTCGAACAGAAGATAAACCACGACCAACGCAGCACATTTCATTTGCCATATTGATGTCGCCAACAGGTGCTCTAACGCTAACTAATGTATCAAGTGGTTTTGCTATTCGTTTTGGTTCAGTAGTGTAAAGCCTATTTGTTGGAAATCTAAAACCAAAATCAGTTCTTCCTTGATAAAACACCATTCCTTCACCAATTTCATTGTATGAAGTGCCTGGGGGCGATTGACCCATTATTAAATTGAACTCATCTCCCAATTTCCCCATTCTCCACCCCTTCGGCAGACCATCCACCAACTCGCCATCAAAACCGGGGAAGTTGAAATTGACAAACCACTCTTTGAAAATGGCTTGTGCCATAGCTTCCAAAGTTTGGTTCATTTGCAGGTTGAGTTCTATTTTGTCGTCAAGGGATGAAAGGATTTGGGCGATTTGGCGTTGTTCTTCTATGTCCTTTGGTGCTTGAAATTCGTAAGAACAAATTCTTGTAGGTGAAGTGTGTTTTACGGTTGAACCCGTGGCAGAACCAACAATGTAAAATTGGTACGGCTTAGTTCTTAGAACCCAATAAAGAAAGTCAGGGTCAATTTCATCACTTTTGAATTGAACCAACCCTAATCTTTGATTGTGCAAATATTTTATTCCTGAATGTTTAGGAATTTTCGCTGAATAACCCAATGTGTCACCTGCTTTACTCAAGTCAGTCATTGTAATTAGAATATCGCCTTCCTTTAAAATATAATCAGCTGGATAATCACCATTGTAATACTTGAATTTATCGGCTTTAAATCCACCACCTATTTTGAAATTGCCTGGTGTTAAAAGAATATCTTGTGTTGGTTGGTCTGAAAAGAATTCACCTTTAAAAGCAAAGCCGTGCTTTACATTTATTAAATCCCCCAACTTATATTTTTTCCACTCGCTCATAATTGATAGCCGATTTTAGAAAGATTGTGTTTAATGGCTTCATCTAATTCGGTGGCTTTTTGCATTTGCTCTTTAAGTGTAGCGCTTAATTGTCGCATTTTTTCTTCAAATGTTTGATTGTCTTCTTCCACCGGTTTAAAGTCGATGTATCGGCCTGGGGTTAGGATATAGTTGTTTTTGCGAATATCTTCGATGGTGGCAGACTTGCAAAAACCTGCAATGTCTATGTATTCGGCAAATTGCTCTTTGCTTCGCCACTTGTGGTAAATGTCGGCAATATTGGCAATGTCGTTGTCTGTTAGTTCACGCTGTTTGCGGCTTATCATTGTGCCAAATTTCCTTGCATCAATAAAAAGCACTTCGTTGGTGCGGTTTCTGAATTTGGTTGTTTCGGTTTTGTTGCGAGCCAAAAACCACAAACAAGCGGGAATTTGAGTGTTGTAAAACAATTGCGAAGGCAAAGAAACCATACAATCCACCAAATCGGCTTCAATCATTGCTTTTCTGATTTCGCCTTCGGTGGCTATTTCAGAACTCATACTGCCGTTTGCCAAAACAATTCCTGCCGTGCCATAAGGGGCAAGTTTGCTCACAAAGTGTTGCAGCCAAGCGTAGTTGGCATTTCCTGATGGTGGAATACCGTATTTCCATTTGTGTGTTTCGGCTTTATTGATGTTATAATCACTTACGTTAAACGGTGGATTGGCTATGATGTAATCCACTTTTAATTCTGGGAATTTGTCGTTCATCAAGGTATCACCCAATTCAATTTTGGCATCAATCCCACGAATAGCCAAATTCATTTTTGCCAACTTGTAAGTGGTTGGGTTGCTTTCCTGTCCGAAAATGGAAATTTTACCTTTTCGGTGTTCGTGCATTTCAATGAACTTTTCGCTTTGCACAAACATTCCACCGCTTCCGCAACAGCCGTCATACACTCGTTTTTCAGCTTCGGGGGCAAGCATTTCAACCAAGAGTTTTACAATGCTGGCAGGCGTGTAAAACTGTCCGCCTTTTTTGCCTTCGGCATCTGCAAACTGTCCTAAGAAATACTCAAACACAAAGCCCAAAACGTCTTTGCCTTTTCCGTTTCCGTTTTTACTTAACGTAATTGAGCCAATCAAGTCAATTAGTTCTCCAAGTCGTTGTTTGTCGAGTGCAGGTCGTGCATAGTCTTTTGGCAAAACACCTTTCAAAGAAGCATTGTCTTTTTCAATGGCGTCCATTGCATCGTCAATGTCTTTCCCAATTGTAGGTAGTTTTGCCCTGCCTTGTAACCAGTTCCAACGTGCTTGCGGTGGAACATAAAAAACTCTTTCGGCTGTATATTCGTCTTTATCTTCTGGGTCGGCTCCTGTTTCGTGTTTGGTCGATTCTAATTGTTTGAAAAGTTCATCAAAAGAATCTGATATATACTTCAAGAAAATCAAACCCAATACAACGTGTTTGTATTCAGCCGCATCCATATTGTTGCGTAGTTTGTCGGCTGCTTGCCAAAGGGTTTTTTCTAATTCTAAATTCTCACTCATTTGTTGTCTGTTATGCTAAATTTTAATTGTCAAAGTTAGTTTTTTAAATGCCTTGTCGTTCTGTCGAACCGTGATAGTTGTCCCATGGTGCGTTGGGGTAAAAGCAAATGTGCTGCATTGCGTTGGCTATGAGCGTGGAGATGCAGCTCTTTTGATTTTGCTGAAGCGTTGGCATTTTGTCTATCATTTTTCAGTTCGTTTTCTGTCGGTCGTGTTGTCTTTTAGGGTTGCACACAACGGTTGAGGCTAAAAGCTGGCGGGCATTTTGGAACACTTCACTGTCAACCTGCGATAAAGTTTATTAGTTGCAATGCCCTTCAAATTTGCACTTCCTGTCCGCTTGATTTTAGCCTTTGTTATAGTGCGTATTTTATTCATTTTCAAATAATTCTGCTGGATTAATCTTAAATTGGAGCATATTTGCAGTATTTCTGCCTCCATCACCACCTTTTCTTTGCATAGTAATTCTTCCTATTTTAAAATTTCCTCTGTTAGTAATTTCAATTTTACCATTTCCGAAATAATTCAAACAAAAATTCATTGGTTTTAAAATCCACCTTGCATTTTTCTCAACTTTTTGAGCTACTAACATCCATTCTGCCGCAAACTTACCTTGTCCTTTCAATATATCAGAAACAATCAATGATTGATTTTTCTTTAACCATTTTAAAACAACTTTCTGTTCAACTTCAGAAAATTCATTTGCAAACATTCTTCTTTTGTCTTTTGGGTTTTTGATTGTAGGTTTTTCTTCGCCTGTATATCTCTTTAAAATTGAAACGACTTGTGTAGGCATATTCCACATTTCAGCATATTTATCAATCCATCGTTTATCTATTTGATTAAATCCTTTAAGATTACTTACCAATTTAACCTGTAAATTTTCTATATCAATGGCTTTTTTTAATTTTATAGTTACTTGAACTTGAACATCTGTTTTATAACCGGATATTTTTACAGCTTCAACATATTCAATTTCCGAAAGGTCATATTTCATTAAAATTAACCAAGTTTGAGCATCTTTATCTTTTTTCCAATTGTTGAACTTTTTAATAATATCCTCTTCATTTTTAAAACCGTCTTTTGCTGTTTGAGAACCTCTTTTAATTAAATCCATGCTTATTTTGTTGTAAATAAATTATTAACGGTATATTCCCTTAACCTTTGATAGGCTATCTCGACATATTCTTTTGAAATCTCTGAGCCAATCCATTTCCGATTCATTAGTTGAGCGACTTTTGCCGTTGTACCGCTCCCCATAAATGGGTCATAAACTAAATCATTTTCGTTAGTCCATGTGTAAATTTGGTCGTAAACAAGCTGTTCGGGAAAAATAGCTGGATGCTTGTAGGCAATTTTGTCTTTTGTAGAAATTCCACCGCCAACAGAATAGAAAAAAACATTTCCTACTTTTTTTTCTTTGGTTCTTTCAACTTTTTCATAATCAAGAGAACCATTTTTTCCACGATTTTTTATATTGGCAAGACCTTGATATTTTGTAGGTTCTGTTATAGGATTAAATGTTTTAGGACTTCCTTTTGAAAAAGCAAACATATATTCAAAATGTTGATGGTATCTGTTTCCTGTCTGCGGCATTGGATTATTTTTGTAATAAATCATTGTATCGTGTAAACGAAATCCTACAACTTCTTTGAAATACAAAGCTTGTTTAAAAGATGTTCCTGTTTCACTACCGTCAAAGGTTGCGTCAGCTACTACCCAAATAACTACCCCTCCTTGCTTTAAAATTCGATATAATTCTTTTGCAATTTTTTCAAATTCAAACTGATAACCGTTGTAATTCCTGATATCATCATAAGGTGGTGATGTGATTACAAAATCAACAAAGTTATCAGGCATATTTTTCATTGTAATCAAACAGTCCTCGTTATATATTTTTCCAAATTCCATGTTACAAAAATAATAAAACTTTGATAAGTGTCTTCATTTTAATATGCACTATAACG
>JAKPCT010000196.1 GCA_029553165.1 Bacillota bacterium | reverse complement strand
CGTTATGGGCAAGTTTAAAGACACGACATGACGGACTAATCCAAAAAATGTAACGACAAGTTAGATGCTCAACAAGACAACCCTTGCTGTTGGAAAATTGATTTTAAGATTGAAAAAAAAGAGAGTATGGAAAATGCCATTTGGATAAAACGAGGAGATAGGTTAACGGCAATAGAGCCAAAAACTTTACAGTATGTAGAGGGGTATAAGAATGGCTGTACGCTTCATTTCTGCCCCAATGAAAACTGCCATCATGAGAAGGTTATTAAAACTCAAAGTACAATTTCCTTTTTTGAAAAGGCCCTTTTAAATTTAGGATTTGTAAGATGCCATAGAAACTTTTTGATAAATCAAAACTTAGTTAAATACTTTTGCAAAGACAGCTCCTGTATCATTTTAGAAAAAACTTCAATCCCTGTAGCAAAGCGACAAAGAAACACAATTAGAAAAATAATTAAAACAACGACTAGAAATGGCTAATGAAAGTAATCCGTTTTCTGCTATTAAGAATACCGAAGAAATAAATTACATAGAAAAATGCGAAGGGTATACTATTATTACAATGTCAAATGCAGAGCAAATAATTTCCGACTTTTCCTTGGAAAAACTTGAAAAGTTACTGCCTAGTGTTAAATTTATGCGGGTTCATAAAGCATTTATTGTAAAGACTTCTTTAATAACGGAAATTGTTCAAATAGGGAATTTTCATCAAGCCATACTTAAAAATGGGAAAAGGATTCCAATTTCAAAAAGGAAAAAGAGTGTTTTGCTTGGCAAAATAATTACAATCAAATAATTACAAATCTTACAACCAAAATTAAACTATGAAACGATTTTTTGAATCATTACTTAACGAGAGAAGCTATTTGCTTTTTTTATCAATCATTACTATTTACTGGTTGATAAACTATGTTACAAACGAATATGTTTTAACAGATAGCCTTATGTACGACTCTCTTTATGGCCAACTGCCAGAGCAGTATATTGATAGAGCAATAGCCTTTCAACGCAAATGGGCATGGGTGTCCTATGCTCTATTCCCTGTTATTCTTGTCCTTAAGTGGCTATTTGTGAGCGCATTTATTGCAACAGGCACCGTTTTTATGAACTTCAATATACGTTTTAAGCAAATTTTTAAAACAACTATGGCTTGTGAATGGATTTTCATTACAGCTGGAGTTGTAAATTTCATTGTCCTTCTTTTTTCTAATGTTCAAAACTTGGAGGAAATGCAACGTTTCAATGTTATTAGCATACTGTCAATTGGTCATTTTATACAAGGGTTAGTAGGTCTTGAATGGCTTGTTGCACCGCTTCAATCGCTAAATGTCCTTCAACTAATTTTCGTTTTTGCACTAGCGTTAGGTGTAAGTGTTGTATCAAACGAAAAGTTTGGAAAAAGCATTACCCTCGTAGCAAAGAGCTATGGTGCTGCTCTTGTAATATGGATAGTTCTAATTGCTTATATCTCTGTTTCCTATGCGTAAAAAACAAATTCTAAGCCTTGTGGCAATTATTATAGTTGGAGCATCTCTTTTCATGATACATGGTATAGCAAAAAAAGCAACTAGCAAACCTAGTCCAACACCTACTTCCATACATGCGCTTTCCCTCGATAGTTTCGCTGTAGAAATCAGTTTTGTTAAAGCTGACACGTCGCTCGTTATTGTTTTTAACTCTGAGTGTGATATTTGCAGAATTGAGCTGGAGGAACTACTAGTAAATTACGCAAATTTCGAGAGGTACAACATACTGTTGCTTTCCCATCAGAGCACAAACGAGCTGCTTCGCATACAGGCAAATTACAACCTAGTTAACTATGCCAACTTTGAAATGCTAAAAATAGATGAGCTGCGAACAGAGGAGCCATTCCTTAGTGCATCCAACCCATCCCTTTTTGTATTCGACCATAACGGCAGGTTAATATTGCAGAAAAAGGGTTATATAAACCCCGAGCTACTAAAAAAACAACTTCAGAAATAACCATGAAAATTGACAAAAGAATTGCGAAAACATTTATTCTACAAAAAAACCAATCCGATTGCGGGGTAGCCTGTCTAAGCAGCATCATAATGTTCCACGGAGGAGTTCCGAATTTGGAAAAATTGAGAATTGCCAGTGGAACAAGCAGGCAGGGCACAACGCTACTGGGCTTATACCAAGTGGCCAACAGCATAGGGTTTAACGCTGAAGGGATGCAGGCCGACATGGTATTTCTCAAAAAAATTAAACAGCCTGTTATACTGCATGTTGTTGTGAATGGCTCTATGCTGCACTACGTGGTGTGCTACCAGGTGTCGGAAAACCTTTTTCTTATTGGCGACCCTGCCGTTGGCTTAAAGTGGATGGATGAAGCTGAGCTTTTGGACATTTGGAAAAGCGGAAAAATGCTAACGCTAGTGCCTGACGAGAAAAGGTTTAAAAAAGAGAAAACTGTGCGCAACCTGAAATGGGGTTGGTTTAAAAAGTTGTTGAGGGAAGATTTAAGCCTCTTAACAACCATCCTTCTAATGGGAATTGCTGTTGCAGTGCTGGGTCTGGCCACTGCTGTTTTTGCTCAGGTGTTCATCGACAGGCTTATACCATCGGGTAACGCCACTCGCATTTTTACAGCTATTGGTTTGGTTTCAATATTACTGACAGCAAGGTTACTAATTGGCTACTACAGGCAGCAGCTCATGCTCCGACAGGGTGTTGACATCAACGTAAGAATTACGGGTAGCTTCTTTGCCGATTTGCTCATGCTCCCCATGGGCTTCTTCACAAGCCGTAAAATTGGCGACATGGTGGCAAGGCTAAACGACATAGGGCGCATACAGCAAACGGTTTCTTTCTTTTTCGGAGAGCTACTAATTAATGCCCTTGTTGTTGTTGTTTCACTAGCCGCAGTTTTTCTTTACAACATATGGGTTGGTTTAATTCTGCTTTTAGGCGTGCCGCTATTTGTATGGGTAGCATACCGCTACAACAGAACCATTATTAACGGTCAAAGGGATGCCATGATGGCATACTCCCTCAACGAGAGCAACTACATAAGCACCATTGGCAATATCCAGCCCATTAAAAGTTTTAGAAAGGAAACCTTTTTTACAAGGTTGGGATTACTAACCTTTCGTTTTTTTCAGGACAAAGTATATCATATCGGAAGTGTTGGTATAACCGTGCAGCTACTTACGGGTATGATTGGACTGGCTATTACTATCGGAGTAATCATCCTATCTGCCATTCAGTTGCAATCGGGGCAAATGTCAACGGGTGTATTTATGGCTGTTTTTAGTCTAAGCGGAACCATTCTTCCAGCCCTAGCGTCCATTGCCTTTGCCAACGTGCAGCTACAGGGCGCACGAATTGCATTTGAGCGAATGTACGAGTTCTCCAGCATGGACAAGGAGTATTTAATGGCTGATGAGGATGAAAAAGAGCGCATTTATGAATTCAAAGAGCTACGCCTAACGGATGTCTCGTTTAGGTATCCCGGTAGGGGTCTGCTACTCGAAAAGGTAAACTTCACGGTAAGTAAAGGGGAGCTGGTTACCATTTTTGGCGATAACGGCACGGGCAAGAGCACGTTAATGTCTCTTATACAGCGGTTCTACAGCCCAGAATCGGGTAAATTACAGTTTAACGGTAAGGATGCTGAAACCTATTCAATTCAATCTTATAGGGGCCTTATAGGAGTTGTTCCACAAGATGTAACTCTCTCAAACGCAACTTTGCTCGCAAACATAACCCTTTCGGATAGTGAAAAGGAAGCCTTAGAGGCCGTTGAAACATTGAAAAGGTATGGGCTAATGCCATTCTTTGAGAAATTTCCACAGGGCTTTCATACTATGCTTGGCGAGGGTGGTATTCAGATTTCGGGCGGGCAAAAACAGCTGGTAGGGTTGGCTCGTGCGTTAGTTTGTAAACCACAGCTGCTACTACTCGATGAGGTAACCGCACACATGGACAGAACCACAGAAAACTTTGCTTTAGAGCTGCTAACCCAACTCAAAAGCATCATGGGCATACTTAACATCACGCACAGTATTAGAAACGCCTCAATATCCGACAGGATTATTGTGCTGTCAGTTAGTGGTCAGATTGAGGTAGTAGGAAACCACAATGAACTGTTGAATAGCCAAAATTCATATAGTGCTGCATGGCAGTCTTTTACAAAAATGTAATGAAAAAAACTTCCCGCTCGGACGCTATTTTTGACCGTTCACGGAATTTGTGGTTATTATTCTTGGTTGTATAAAATTCTTTAAATAATTTTGTAAGTGTAAGTTAACTTTATTATTAACCTTAAAAAATTTAGTAAAATGGAAACAAGAAAATTATCTTTGCAAGAAATGGAAATGACTGAAGGTGGTAGTGCGTCTGAATTCATTTGTAATATGACCACTGGTGGTATTGGAGCGATATGGGGTGCTTGGGCGGGTGGTATTGCTACAGCATTTGCAGCAACAGCCGTAGCATCTGGTGGTATAACAGTTGTTGTAAGTTTAGTTGTTGGTGCAGCCCTATCTACTGCAATTTGTTAATTTTATTCATTTTCTCAGCAATGGTTTAAAAAAAACATGGCTGTATTATAACCAACTATCATGGAAGCAAAAGAACGTAAATCATTGTTATTATTTTTTTTAATAAATACATTGATTGCTATTGGTAGCATCATTTATTTATTTATAATGGAACCTAAAGGTTTTTTACGTCATATTATTCCAGGATATTTTTTTGGTGTTATAAGTGCATATTTCACAGTATTTGTATTAAGACCAAAAATTAAAACTGGTTCATTTAAGTTGAAATATTTTAATTTTATTATGCTTGGTATTTCTATAGTTTTAATGCTTGTATTTTTAATTTATAAGTATTTCTAAGTGCAATGTTTTATTGGTACAATTAATAATTAGTGATTTTTATTTAGTTTTAAAACAAGTAAAGAAAAATCAAGCAAAGAAAATTTTAATTTTTTTCTGATTCGGCTATTTAAATGCCACAGTGGCTCATCTTTCAAAAAGTTGAGCCTTTATTTATTGAATTTAAATACAGTTAAAAAAGCTCAATCAAAAGCATAAACAATTATTAGTCCGTTAAGATGCTTTAGAAATATTATTAACACACAAAGTAAATGTTTGAGTCTGTTTGTAACTTTATTTATTTCAAAACCTGCCCATAACAAGGGGTTAATAAAATGCAGGTAACCTGCGGATTAGGAAACGTTATCGCTTTTTCGTAGCTTCGTAGCGTGGGACAATGAACCGTTTCATACTCCTGCACTTTACCAACCCCCAGCCGTTGGCAGCAAGTGTAAAGGACGACCCGACAACAACGAACAGACGACTAAAAACGATAAAAAAGTAAACCATTTTGACAGGTAAACACAGACATAGAAACAATACAACAAACGGACAACGAGTAAGCCAATACTCATTGCCGACCCTATGTTTTTTATTTTTTTCCCCCCCGCATTTTTTAAAAACAAATAAGCGAAGCGATTCACGAGCACCGCTAAAAAGCAATTTAAACAAGCGAGTAATTTTACGCCAGCCCGCAAGTGGCACATTTGGTTTTGCCCCGACACACAAAGCCGACCCTTCAGCAAAACCAAAAGAGCCACTTTTTAGCCCACGCACCGACAATAATTTGTATTTTGCTAATCTATATTTTGACAAGTAAGTAATGAATAAAAAGAGTTTATCAGAAAGAGATATTTGCACCAAGTTTATCACTCCTGCTTTGGAAAAGGCAGGTTGGGACACGCAATTGCAGATATTAGAAGAAGTATCATTTACGGATGGCAAAATATACGTTAGAGGAAAAATCACAGCAAGAGGAACAAGAAAACGAGCCGACTATATTCTGTATTACAAACCAAACATTCCTATTGCTATTATTGAAGCCAAAGACAACAATCAATCAGTAAGAGCAGGTATTCAGCAAGGACTTGACTATGCAAGAATCTTAGATATTCCTTGTGTTTTCAGCAGCAACGGTGACGGCTTTTTATTTCACGACCGCACAGCGACAGATGGAAACATTGAGAAAGAAATTGGTTTAGACGAGTTTCCAAGTCCTGAACAACTTTGGGAGAAATACAAAAAGTATAAAGGAATTGCGACACCCGAAGCAGAAAAAATTGCTTCGCAAGATTATTACTTTGACGGAACCAACCGCAAACCAAGATACTACCAACAAATTGCCGTAAACAGAACCGTTGAAGCTATTGCAAGCGGACAAAACAGAATTCTGTTAGTAATGGCAACGGGAACTGGAAAAACTTATACGGCTTTTCAAATCATTCACCGACTTTGGAAAAGCGGAGCAAAAAAACGCATTCTGTTTTTAGCAGACCGAAACGCTTTGATTGACCAAACTCGCAGAGGTGACTTCAAACATTTCAAAGACAAAATGACTGTGGTAAAACATAGGCAAATTGACAAGAGCTTTGAAATTTACTTGGCGTTGTATCAAGGACTTTCAGGAACGGACGAATCAGCCAATGTTTACAAACAGTTTTCAAGAGACTTTTTCGACCTTATTGTAATTGACGAGTGCCACAGGGGAAGTGCAAAAGATGACAGCAGTTGGAGAGAAATATTAACCTATTTCCAAAATGCTACGCATATCGGTTTGACAGCAACACCAAAGGAAACCAACGAAGCAAGCAACACAGAATATTTTGGCGACCCTGTTTATACCTATTCTCTTAGACAAGGAATTGACGATGGTTTCTTAGCTCCTTATCGTGTGCTTCGCATTGCTTTAAATGTAGATGCCGAAGGTTGGCGACCCGAACAAGGCAAAACTGACAAAGACGGAAACGAAATAGAAGACCGCATTTACAATCGAAGAGATTTTGACAAAAACCTTGTAATTGAGGAAAGAACAGATTTAGTTGCCAAAAAACTAACCGAGTTTTTAAAAGGTTATGACCGCTTTGCAAAAACCATTGTGTTTTGTGTGGACATAGACCACGCTGAACGTATGCGAACAGCTTTGGCAAGACACAATCCTGATTTGGTTGCCGAGAATTACAAATATGTAATGCAGATTACTGGCGACAATGACGAAGGCAAACGAGAGTTAGACAACTTCATTAATCCCGAGGAAAAATATCCAGTAATTGCCACTACTTCCGAATTAATGACAACTGGAGTTGATGCACAAACTTGTAAGGTAATCGTGTTGGATTCAAATATTAATTCAATCACCAAGTTCAAACAAATTATTGGACGAGGAACACGAATAAATGAAGAATATGGCAAACTGTATTTCACCATTTTGGATTTCAGAAATGCAACAGACCTTTTTGCCGACCCTGCATTTGATGGAGACCCAATTAGAATAAAACCAGTTACAGAGGAAACCGATTTAGGCGGAATTATTGACGAAGAAGAAACACAAGAAGAACCAATAATTGATATTGAAACTGGTGAGGAAATTATTTTAGAACAACCTGAAATTCGTTATCCTGAGCCAATTTTTCCTGAAACAGAAGCAAGAGAACCAAGGCAAAAAGTGTATGTAAACGGTGTGGACGTTTCGGTTTTAATAAGCCGTGAATTGCATTTTGACCAACACGGCAGACCGATAACAACAAGTTTAAAAGACCACACCAAAGAAATTATAAAAGAACAGTTTGCTTCCTTAGATGACTTCTTGAATAAGTGGAATAATTCAGACCGCAAAGAAGCCATCATTGCCGAATTGATTGAGCAAGGTGTAATGGTAGAAGCATTATATGAAGCAGTTGACAAGCAAGTGGATTTGTTTGATTTAATCTGCCACGTTGCTTACGACCAACCACCATTGACAAGAAAGGAACGAGCCAACAATGTGAAAAAACGCAACTACTTTACCAAGTATGGCGACCAAGCCCGAAAAGTATTGGAAGCATTGTTAGAGAAATACGCTGACCAAGGCATTGAAAACATTGAGAACATTCAAATCCTTACTGTTCCGCCAATCAATGAATTTGGCTCTGTAACTGAAATTATTAAAGCGTTTGGCAGTCGTGAGGAATATGAGAAAGCTATTCGTGATTTAGAAAACGAGCTATATAAAGTTGCTTAATTCGGTTTTGTTTTGTAATTTTGCACCAAATAAGCAAATAAGATGATTAAATCGGTATCAATACAGAATTTCAGGTCAATAAAAGACCCAATTACGCTTGACCTTTCAAAATCAAACCGAAAGAAAGGGGATTTATCAAATTACATTTCAATATCAAATACTGAAATAGCAACTACAAGTGTGATTTATGGGGCAAATGCATCAGGTAAGAGCAATTTACTTCGTGCATTCAAAGCTTTGGAATATTTGGTTCTTAATTCTGCAAAATTTGACCCTGAAGACAAAATAGGCCCTTTTGAACCTTTCAGATTAGCCAAAGGATTCGAAAAAAAAATGGTCAATATTGAATTAGAGTTCTTCATTGACCAAATCCGATATATCTATTCACTTGCTTTTGGAGAAAAATTAAT
Source organism: Bacillota bacterium (assembly GCA_029553165.1). Classification (GTDB taxonomy): domain Bacteria; phylum Bacillota; class UBA4882; order UBA8346; family UBA8346; genus JAKPCT01. The sequence continues at coordinate 8,808 of JAKPCT010000196.1, read as the reverse complement.
TGAACAAGAAAAGTTGCTTTTTTTTCCAATGGGAAAGGAGGCTACTCTTTTCAACCGTGTTAAAGGAAGGGAAATCCAATTCGGTGAATATTTCAAAGGTGAAAAAAAGACTATAGAAAAACTTACTCTTCCCAATCAATTATTCCTTTCCAAGGCGGCAGAGAACAATGCTGAGAGTGCACTTCCAGTATTTCATTTTTTTAAAAATAGGATTAAAGTTTATCCCTTTTTAAATCAATATAATGAATCTGGTTTAGAGCGATTTTATGCAAAGAGATTAGCAGATGAACCAGATTCCCCGTTTGCTAAAAAATTAAATGCTCTTATTTGTGCATTAGATACAGGTATTAATTCCATCAGTGCAAAAGAAACCGATTGGAACTCGGTTAAGTTTCCTGATAATATGCCAGATAATATCCGTAAAAAAATACAGGAAGACTTTAAATATGAGATTAAAACTGTTCACGAATTGTTTGACGAAAGCAATAAAAGCTCAGGTTTAATTGATTTTGATATTGACGAAGAATCTACAGGAACAAGAAGACTACTTTCAATAGGTGGAATTATCATTGACGCTCTTGAAAAAGGTTCAGTTTTAGTTATTGATGAATTTGAAAAGAACCTTCATCCCATCATCACTTCCTATCTTATTAAGTTGTTCAATGAAAAAATATTCAATCCTAAAAATGCCCAACTCATATTTGCCACACACGATGTAACTCAATTAAACGAAGAATTATTTAATCGCGACCAAGTTTGGTTTACTCAAAAAAATGAATTTGGTGTAACGGAACTAATTCGTTGTTCTGACATCAAAGGTTTGCGACTAAATGCACCGCTCGACAAATGGTATGTTGCTGGAAGGTTGGGAGGCACTGCCATCATTAACGATACCAATTTTGTAATGGCAATGCAAGAGGAGATTGAGGAATGAGAAGAGCCGGTCAACATATATTAATTATTCCCGAAGGTTGGTGTGAATACAATTATGCACAAGCCTTGAAACATTCTCTGCCTAGAGATAAACAAAGAAGTATTTCTGTAGAAATGCCTAAACCAAATAATGAGAATAGTGCATTTCAGCTTTTGTATAAGGCAGAAATAATGATTAAGAAAGCAAGGCGAGATAAAAACCCCTACGATGCTGTTTGGATTTTTTTTGATAATGACAATCAGCCAAATCTTGCAGGATTTTTTCAAAAACTCTCGAATACACCAGTTCAAATTGCTTATAGCTGTATGTGCATAGAACATTGGTTTATCATTCATTTTGAGAATAATCGTCAAGCCTATCAAAACGCTCATCAAGCATTACAGCGTATTGAAACATTGTGGCAGAATATTTTTAATCAGCCCTATCACAAAACAAAAATTAATCATTTTGAAAAGTTGAATGAGAATTTAGCGACTGCAATGGAAAGAGCAAATACTATTACGCTACAAGCCGAAGCAGACGAAACACCAGTAGCTAATAGAAATCCATTCTTTACAATTCAAAATTTTATTCAGTTTTTTCAATCATTATGAGCAACATAGCAGGCACCATAAAATCAATCAGAGACATTTTCCGAAAAGACCCGGGCTTAAGTGGCGATGCACAACGCATTGAACAATTGGGCTGGATGATTTTCTTAAAGCTCTTTGACGATAAAGACAAGGAAAAAGAAATTCTTGACCCTAAATACAAATCACCCATTCCAACGGAGTTGCAGTGGCGTAATTGGGCAGAAAATGACGAAGGAATTACAGGCGATGAACTTATCCAGTTCATCAACAACAAACTTTTTCCGCAATTAAAAGACCTGAAAGTTACAGCCGATAACCGATTGGGTGTTATCATCCGAAATATTTTTGACGGAACAAATAACTATATGAAAAGCGGAACTACCTTCCGCCAAGCCATTAATAAACTCAACGAAATTGACTTTAACAGCAGTAAAGAGCATCACGTTTTTAATGTGATTTATGAGGAGATTTTGCAGGGATTGGCTGCCAAAAAAGATACTGGCGAATTTTACACGCCAAGAGCCGTAACGCAGTTTATCATTGATATGGTAAACCCCAAGTTGGGAGAGAAAATTACCGACCCCGCCTGCGGCACCGGTGGCTTTTTGGTGTGTGCTATTGAACATTTGCGAAAGCAGGTAAAAAATGTTGCCGACCGAAAAACCTTGCAGGAAACCATTACAGGCACAGAGCTAAAGCCCTTGCCTTTTATGCTGAGTGTGGTAAACCTGATAACCCACGACATAGAAGTGCCGCAAATTTTAAATACCGATGCACTAAGTCGTGAACTCACTTCTATACGCCAAGCCGATAGAGTAGATATTATTGTAGCCAATCCACCTTTTGGTGGTGTGGTGGGTGATGGAATGGAAACCAATTTCCCTTTGAACTACCGCACCAAGGAAAGTGCCGACCTGTTTTTGATTTTGTTTATACAATTGTTGAAAGATGGCGGACGGGCAGGAATTGTGTTGCCCGATGGCAGTTTAACAGGAGATGGAGTAAAACAACGAGTAAGGCAAAAACTGTTGGAAGATTGTAATGTGCATACCATTGTGCGATTGCCACAAAGTGTATTTGCTCCTTATGCCACCGTAAACACCAACCTGATTTTCTTTGAAAAAGGAAAACCCACAAAAGAAATTTGGTATTACGAACACACCTTGCCCGATGGCGTAAAAGCATACAGCAAAACCAAACCCATTAGTATTGAAGAATTCGACCCGATTAAAAAATGGTGGAACAAAAGAAAAGAAAGCGAAGTAGCTTGGAAAGTGCCTATCCAAACCATCATTGACCGTAATTACGATTTGGATATTAAAAACCCAAATAAAAAAGTGGAGGAAGTGGTGTATGATAGGAAAGCAATTATTGAAAAATTGGAAGAATCATTCAATAATTCCCTTTTATTGTTAAACGAACTTAAAGTTAAGTAAAATGGGATGGGTAAAAATAAAACTTAGTGATGTTATAAAGAATCGTGAAGGAAGATATAAACCAAATGATCCAGCGATTAAGGGTTTAAAGAGGATTGATAAAATAAATTTTTTAGGACAGATTTTTCTCTCTGATAAAAATTCAAACACTGACATGATTCTAATCAAAAAAGGAGATTTGGTTATATCAGGAATAAATGTTGAGAAAGGAGCTCTTGCAATTTACGAAGGAGAAGAAAATATTTTAGCAACTATTCATTATTCATCTTATATTTTTGATAAAACTAAAGTCGATATAGATTTTTTAAAAATCTTTCTCAGAAGCCCTGACTTTATACAACTCTTAAAAGAGCAAGTTCCAGGTGGAATAAAAACCGAAATTAAACCAAAACATATTTTATCGCTAGAGGTTTATTTTCCTGAAACAACAAGAGAGCAAAAAGCAATTGCACAGCTTTTTTTTGAAAGAGAAGCAAAACTTATTCTATTAAACAAGGATCTTTCCCACCAACTCACCCTCCTCGAAAATCTAAACCAAGCCATTTTACAAGAAGCGGTGCAGGGTAAATTGGTACAGCAAGACCCAAAAGATGAACCTGCCACCGAACTGCTCAAACGTATTAAAGCAGAGAAAGCAAAATCGGGTAAGAATGAAAAACCCTTACCACCCATCAAACCCGAAGAAATCCCGTTTGAAATTCCTTCAAATTGGGTGTGGTGTAGGTTGGGAGAGATTATAGAATACACAGATAATCTTGATATTCAAAAACATCTTTCACCTGATACAATAATAAACTATGTAGATATTGATGCCATAGATAACCATAACTTTGTTATCAGAGAAGCAAAGCAAAAAACCGTAAGGGAACTTTCTACAAGAGCAAGAAGAGTTTTAAAGCCTAATTTTATTGCTTATTCAACAGTTAGACCTTATCTGAAAAACATTGCAGTAATAGAAGATGATTTAGAAAATTACATTGGGTCGACAGGATTTAATGTTTTTAAAACTTTGAATGTAGAATTGAAATATGCTTTCTATTATTTACTCACACCATATGTAAATAATTCTTTCAAAGATTTAATGGTGGGTTTTAACTCGCCAAGCATTACAAATGACCAATTTGAAAAAAGTCTTTTCCCCCTTCCCCCACTTTCCGAGCAAAAACGCATCGTAGCGGAAATAGAAAAACAATTAGCCAAAACCAAACAATTAAAAGAACACATCATAGCCAACCAACAAGCCACCGAGCAATTGCTAAAAGCATTGCTGCATCAGGCATTTGAGGTGGAGGAAATGGAAGAAGTAAACAGTTAGTATGCAAACAATAGACAAAGACACCTTTTTACGAGGCTTCAAAGTGCTTTCAAATCAATCGTTTGATTTGTTCCTTGGAGCAGGTGCGTCTATTTCTTCGGGCATTCATTCGGGAAGTGATTTGGTTTGGCATTTCAAACGAGAACTACTAAGCGTAAGCGGGAAAATCAACGGTAAAAAATTTCAAGACTTAAAAGTTGAAGCCAACAAAAAAGTAATTCAAAGCTATTTTGCCGAAGAAGATGCAAAAGTTACAAATCATTACTCCTACTATTTTGAAAAATGCTATCCCGACCCATTGGTTAGGCAAGAGTTTTTAACAAATTTGATAAAAGACAAAAAGCCGTCCATTGGTTTTATGTGCCTTTCTGCATTGGTCAGCAAACAAAAAATCAATACCGTTTGGACAACCAATTTTGACGACCTGATTGAAAAAGCCATTAGCAAACTCGACATCAGTTGTCAGGTAGTTTCACCTGAAAATGCCAAGTCGGTTCAGAATTACAGGAACGATATTCCCACAGTCGTAAAACTACACGGAGATTTTCGCTATGATGCTTTGCAAAATACAGATGCTGAGTTGCAGCATTTGGAAGAAAACCTACACAACTATTTTTTACAAGCAGCTACACAAAGAGGTTTATTGGTAGTTGGTTATTCAGGTGGTGATGAATCGGTATTGCAAACACTCGAAAAAGCATTGGAGAAACCAAACGCATTTCCAAAAGGATTGATTTGGTGTATTCCTAAAGACATTATGCCAAGCGAAAGATTATCAAAACTCATAGATAAAGCCTATGCACAAAATCAGCGTTCGGGCTTTATGGTGATTGATAGCTTCGACTATTTCCTGCACGAACTCTATACCGTTTGTGAATTAAAAAACGAGCAAATAGATTCCATTGCCAACGAACGGTTTGAACAAAGACGGTTTTTCAGGCTTACACAAAATCAAGCGAATACCACTCCTGTTCTCCTCAACGCTATCAAAGCAACGCATTTTCCTAAAACAATTTTTTCTACCAAAACAAAAATTAACGGAGAAGGCAAATGGAAAAAGCTAAGAGAAGTATTGAAGGATTCAAACATTGTAGCCGCTTTCAGCAAAGGCGAAACACTTTCACTTTTTGGAAATGAGAACGAAATAAAGGATGTATTCAAAGATTATCTAACAGACGATTTAAAACCGATTGACATACAAGAGCATTTGTTTCATCAGCCCGATTCTTTTTACATTGGTATGCTGTATGAATTGATTGAAAAATCATTGGTGAATGATTTTGGCTTAGCACTTTTCAGCAGAGGCAGAAATATCAGGAAAGTGTTTTCTGTTAATCACCCTTTAAATCAAGAGGAAATTAAGAGCATCCCAAGTTGGTTAAATCTCAACATTCCAAAAGGCTATCAGGTTTTTGAAGCATTTGAGTTTAAGGTAGAATTTGTAAACAAAGATTTGTTCCTACTCATTTGCCCGACCATTCACATACAAACAACCACAGGCGAAGAACCTGACAGATTAACTGTTCAAAATATAACCAACATAATTACTTCAAACCGTTGGAATAAAAAGTATGGCGAGAAAGTCAACTTTTGGTTCAAAGAATTAAAACGCAGAAAACCTGATTTGACTTTTCGCTTAGGCGACTTTGAAATTAAACTTTCTGACTATTACGCAACAGCAGCCCAAAAAATGGGAAATTTCTTTTGCTTTGACAGTTATGCAAAAATAAAGGAACCGCTTATTTACTTTCATCATCAAGACGAATCGAAGCAATCAATTCACCCAATAAATGGCTTAAAAATATTAGGTCCTTTGGAAGAAAGTTTTGGAACAAATGGCATTGCTTCAAAAATTCAGTTGGCAATTATTGCTCCAGATACAGGATTTGAAAAAGTTAAAACGCATTTAGAATCCTTACTAAACCCCGTAAGTCCAACTACTGAAAAGGAATACTTAAAAGATTATCCGGGTTTTGATGCGGTGTTTAAAAAGCATTTAGTTATTCCAAATTCAATTCAAAATGAATTTGTTGTTGCAATAAATAGTGTAGAAATAAGGAACTATTCAGCAATTCAGTTTTACGAATTGATAAAAAGTAAAATAGATAAACTTGCTCTAAAGAATTCCGAAATTGATTGTGTGGTAATTTACATTCCCAATGCTTGGAAAAATTTCAGAGAACTGAAAAACGAACAGACTTATTTTGACCTTCACGATTCATTGAAACTATATGCAGTTAAGAAGGGTTTACGACTTCAATTCATAGAAGATAAATCAATCGGATACGGAGACCAAGCCAAAGTGAAATGGTGGCTTTCGTTGGGTATTTATGTAAAATCAAATGGCACACCTTGGAAAGTAAAAACTGATAACACTGAAACAGCCTTTGTTGGATTGGGTTATGCAATAAGACAAAACGCAAGAAACAAAGTTGTTTTAGGTAGCAGTCAAATTTTTGACGGTAGTGGAAATGGTTTACGTTTTTTACTTCAACCTATCGAGAAGCCAGTTTTCTATAACAAAAATCCATTTATGAGTAAGGATGATGCTTTTCGTTTGGTAACAAATATCCGAAACACATATCACAAAATAGACCCAGTAATCGGCCTTAAAAAGTTGGTGCTGCATAAGACAACTCACTTCACCCGTGACGAAATGGACGGTATTTGTAATGCACTTGAAGGCATTGACAACATTGAACTTTTGCAGATTCAACAGTTCAGCAATTGGAGAGCCATTAAACTTCGCAAAAAAAAAGATGGTAGCGGACATGAATTTGACGGGTTCCCTATTGACAGAGGAACAATCATTCAATTAGACGAATTTAGTTTCTTGTTGTGGACACACGGACTGGTTCAAAGCAACGAACTTGCAAAACCATACTATCAAGGCAAACGTGGCATTCCGACACCTTTGTTAATAAAAAGATTTAGAGGAACAGACCCAATTGAAACAGTAGCCAACGATATTTTAAAACTGACGAAGATGAATTGGAACGGTGCAGAATTATACAAGACAATGCCTGTAACGATTGACTTTTCAAAAAGACTTTCAGTAATGGGAAAACAATTAGAAGAACTTGGAAACAAAGCCTATGATTTTAGATACTTCATTTAGCCAACGCATTTTGCAAGCACATTGCCAAAGCCGCACAAGCCCAAGCATAGACCAAAGCTTTGTCAAAGAGCTTGCAAAGCCAACGCAAGACAAAATTGTTTTTAAAAAATTTCCAACGCTTCAAAAAAATAAAAAACGCAACGCACAACCCGGCAAAAAATGATACATAAACTCAACAACGACAATGGTATACAGTCACGGACGACAGAACACCAGCTGCCAACAGCAGTTTGGCGTAATGGCGGGTTCAGTGCTTCGGTTGACAATTTTGTGGTAGGTTCAAGTGCAGTTCTTCGATTGAACTTTTGTGCTAAAATTCCGCCACTACGCCAAGCCGCAAAACGTTGGCAACAAGCCTAGATAGAATAAACTATGCATTTTGAAAAACTAGAAAAATCTCCAGTATCGGGAGAACATTACGAAAAGCATTTTGGAAACGTAGATGCGAATCCTTTATGGATAAAATTCCTTCCTGATGAAGAAGTTAATTGGATTGGCTCATTTGAAAATGGAGGTTTTAAATTAGTAAATGAAAAGTTTTTAGAAAGTAAAACGAAACCTCAAGTTGCAATACTGAAAAATGGATCATTTTACATCGTTGACTATATCTCGAAAGAATTGATATTTCACCCTGACGACAGCTATTTCATTGACTTTGAAATAAATTCTAACAGTAATCAAATTTTTCTAGCGACTTTTTGGGGAATATATGTTTTCCAAGACAACAAATTGACAAAAGAAATAAGACCTGAATTTATTGATGGAATAAGGTTTAAAGAAATAAAAAATGAAATACTATATGGAGAAATCTATGAGCCAGAAATAGATTGGAGCGATTTTGAATTGAATACAATGACACTTGTTATGAAATGGGGGAAATATGAATTTAGATAATGCCAGTTGCCAACAGCTGCTAAATTTCAGCCGGGCAGATTTCGCGGTGCGAAATTTTTCCTACCTTGGTAACTAAATTGTCGCGGGATAAAGACGTAGCCGTCTTCATCCCGGCCGACAATTTAGCAGCAAACGTTATAGGCAACACTAAAAAAACAGACAACTATGTATGAACAAGTTTATAGTGCGACACAAATAAAAGGCGACTTGACATTTCTGAAATACGCAATAAAGAAAAATCAAGTTCAACTAATCGCTAATACTGGACTTCAAAAACTAATTGATGACTGTGAACTGTATTTGAGTTTGCAACAGGTGACACAAGAGCAAATCAAACCTATTACAGTTCTGTTCACCCTTGTAAACTCATTGCGAAAATTGTGGCTATCGGACATTGACTTTACAATTCAATTGCGAGCAATGAATACAGGACAGTATGAATATGGAAATGCTGACCCAAATTTGCAGCACTTTTTTAAAGATTTTGAATTTGAAATATTTTCCGCTAGTCAATTGATTAAGAACCAAATTCAGATTGA
>JAKPCT010000193.1 GCA_029553165.1 Bacillota bacterium | reverse complement strand
AAATTATTTGTCGTCTGTATTTTGGGGCAAATACTATATGGTATTTACAATTCCACGATGTATGTGATAAACTTTCTCTATCCATTTGGATCCTCCTTTGCTTTTTATGTGGTTGGTAAGCCACATTTATTTTAGCAAGGGAGGTTTCTTTTTTCTACTCATAGGCATAGCCTTTTTGGAACCCCCGGCTTAGCCGGGGGTTTTCGTTTATACAAAACAAAATAAGCCGCAAAAAACGGCTTATTTTAAACTTACTCACCACTTGATTGTTAGTCAATGATAATCAGAACTAGTCTCCAATCTCAATTGACCGGTTTCTTCTTCGGGGAATAATTTGGGTGTTTTGCAGCGCATCATTGGTTTCGGACTCAACAACCAACATTTGGGTTTCATTGGGCCGAACCATCCCGATCTGATGGCCCCGCTCTTCCACATAAGCCGACGTCAGCATATAATCACGGGTCCTATTCATCGTCTCAAGCTGCCGTTCTAAAGAATGATACTTCGCTTGCAACGCTTGTATCTCATTAGTTTTAGTAAAATAATTATACAATCCTTCGGTTAAGGGAATGAGCACGATCTTGCAGAAAGCAAATAAAAGCAGGCCCCAGAGAAAGAAAGGCCAGAATGATTTCGGTTTAAATCTCCATTTTACTTTTCGCTTTTGAGTTAGTGTCGGATTGGTTTTCGGACCGGATTGATTACCGGTGTTATTGAGATTATACAGATTGCCCGTTACCGACCGTGAAGCTGTTTTCAATGAGACCACTTTCTGACCTGAAGTTGTTTCCTGAGACGTTCTATTATGTAATAATTGATATTCTTCAGCAGTAAGTCCTGAATAGACCGATATCTTCCGGTTTTTTTCCTGATACGCGTTTTGCATTCTAAATCATTCACCTTCATTCTCCATCACTTCATCAGCACCAGCCAGCCCCAATGAAGTTCCGGGTAAGATTATAACAACCTCGTATCCCTTTGCTTTAGCACGATTATAAAGTGTTGCCACTGAACTTGGGGAGAGTTGCAATTTCTTCGCAATCCGTTCCGTACTTTCACCCATCTCTTTTAAAACAACAACTTGTCGTTCGCGAAAACTTAGATTTTCCACTCCCCTGATCTCGATTTTCATTATATCACCAGTACGACAAATTATCTACAAAACTATTACATATTTTCTACATCGGTAACCAAATTCCTTTTCATAAGTTAAAAATTTATTAATAATTATCTGCCATTTGGATTATGGCTATATTTTTTAATAAATATTACCAATCACCAAATTTTTATGGATCATTTGTTAATTTTTCTGTATTGTGTTGACTACTGGGATTCAGATGGAGTAAAATTACAATACGTGACTGACCAGTCAGTATTCGTGGGGGGAGTGAAACTTGGAAAAAGTAAATACTGAAAAACGGGTCGAGATCATCGAAGCTGCACTGCAATTATTTTCGGAACGGGGATTCGAAAAAACCACAGTCGATGAGATTGCTAATAAGGCAAATGTGGGTAAAGGTACCATTTATCTTTACTTTAAAAATAAAGAGCAAATATTTATGGCTGTAATTGAAGAAGGTTTGAGTAAAATGATCACTCATCTCAACCAAATATTCAGCCATGGAAATTACATGACTCAACTACGCGAGATGATTACTTATCATTTTAAATTCGTCGAAGAAAATAAAGACTTCTACAAAATCTTTCTTAAAGAACGTTTAAATTTCTGTTTTTATGACAACCCTTCCAAAACCAAAATCGTTGAATTACACCATCAGTTATACCGGTTATTGGAGGAGTTTTTTCATAACGGTATTAAAGAAGGATATCTGCGCTTAGGAAACCCTAATTACTATTCTTTATCATTATCAGGGATGATCTCGCACTTCATCGTTCACTGGTTAACGACCGGTGAAACAGAATCAATCACTTCAATGACTGATACTATCTTAGAAATATTTTTAACTGGTGCTCAAAAGACCAAGTAATCAATTAAATCCGGAGGTGTTTTCAATGCGTCATAAATTTCTTGTTTTAAGCATTACCATTCTTATCATCAACCTGTTTCTCTCAATTAATACATTTGCCGAAACTGAAACCGAAAGCAAACCAGTACTTACACTGGAACAATGTTTAGAGATGGCTTATGCCAACAGCAAACAACTCCAGGAAGTTGAGAAAAATATTGCGATTGCCAAAGAACTGATTAAAGAGGCCGAGGCTGGCTTCCTGCCAAGTATTAACTACGAATACGCTGGAATTTATTCCAATGAACCACTCAGTCCTTTGGATCCAAGCAGAAGCAAAGAAGGATATTCAGGTAAAATCGCACTTACCCAACCATTATATACCGGCGGGAAACTGACCAATGCTTTAGAGATAGCTAAAGCCAACTTAGACAAAGAATTGGAGCAGGCCCGTAAAATCAAACAAGACTTAACTTATCAAGTTAAAGAAGCTTATTACCGAGTCTGGTTAGCGGAGGAGATGCTTAAAGTCGCTCAAGGTTCATATGATAACCTCAGTCAACATGTCAACAAAGTTAACAAATTATTCAAAGTCGGTACCGCATCCAAATTTGATGTCTTACGCGCTGAAGTCCAGCAGGAAAGTATTAAACCCAAAATAATCAAAGCCGAAAACGCTATTTCTTTGGCAAAACTAGGTTTGGCAATAATTATCGGGTTTGATAAAGAACAAGACTTTGCAATCAATTTTGACCCAAAACAGTTTGACTTACCGGAAAATCACGATCTCTCCATCAGCTCACTGCTGGAAGAGGCTTATCAAAATCGGGCTGAATTGCGCCAATTAAAAATCGGCGCCAAAGTTGCCGAGCTAAAAACAGCTATTGAGTTTGCCGCCTATAAACCAACTATTGGCGCTTCATTAAGTTATGAAGGCAGCGGCAACGAGATGCTTTTTGATGATTGGGATAAAGCTTGGAAGCTGGCTGTTGTAGTCCAGGGAAGCATCTTCAATGCCGGGACAAAACCGAAAGTTACCAGCGCTACCAAGAGTGAAGAATTATTTGAGGTTCAGGAAGCTGGGTTACGCGATAAAATTTTATTGGAAGTCAAGCAAGCTTATCAGGCAATCAAAGAAAACATTGAGACTGCAAAAGCTAATTTAGCTAATATTGAATTGGCGCAAGAGTCATTAAGAATGACTCAATCCAGATTTGATGCCGGTATCGCTACCACAATGGACATCATGGATGCCCAATTAGCGCTTGATCAAGCTCTTAATGGTTATTATCAAAGTCTTGCCGACTATATTACGGCTTTAGCGAAACTGGACCAAGTAGTCGGAAGGGATCAATAATAACACTTTTACACACAAACAGAACATGTCAACATGTTAACTATAAGGAGGCTTAATTTAATGACTAAAAAGCTGTTACTTGCCGTAACAATCTTCGCGCTGTTACTAACAGGTTGTAACCGGAAACAAGCTGAAACTACCATAACCGAAGAACCTGTTATTCCTGTTACAGTTGCGCTTGCCGAGGTCGGAACGATCACCGAAACCTTCACGACTACCGGTACCGTTGAAGCCAACAATAAAGCTGAAGTAGCTTCAAAAGTTGCCGGACGGGTTACCGAAGTCCGCGCCCAATTGGGTGATTATGTTGAAAAAGGGCAACTGTTGGTAGCCCTCGAGAAGACCGATTATCTTAATCAATTGCAAAAAACCAAAACAACTCTAATTCAAACCGAAGTTAATTACCGCAAGACAAAAGATGATTTTGTCCGAAAACAAAAATTATATGAAGAAAACATCATCTCACAGTCCGAATACGACACTGCGAAAAATCTCTTAGAGATCGCTGAAATGCAGTTGAAGGAAGTTAAGATTGGAATCGAGATGATTGAAGAACAACTGCGTAATACTGAGATTCGTGCGCCAATCAGCGGTTTTATTGGAAGCCGCAATATTAATCCCGGCGAAATGGCAAATCCCGGCGCTCCCCTCTTTGTAATTGTCGACCTCTCCCAAGTTTACGTGACTGTAAACTTAAGTGACAGTTACATCAGCCAGGCAAAACTGGGGCAAGCAGCAGAAATATCACTGGCTGCCAATCCGGAGCAAACTTATCAAGGGACAATTAAGCAGATTGCACCGATCGCCAATGCAACCAGTAAAACCTTCCTGGTTAAAATTCTTTTAAACAACTCTTCACGAATCTTTAAGGACGGGATGTTGACACAGGTGCGGCTTAAATTCAACGAGAAGAAAGATGTCATCAAAACCACCGTCGATGCTATTTTAGAAGAACCGGCCGGAAAAGTTGTTTATGTTGTCAATGGTGACCGGGCGGAAAGACGTGTAATTACCCTGGGCATCTCCGATGGAAAATTTGTCGAAGTATTAAACGGGTTGCAAGCAAATGAACAGGTCGTTACTTTAGGGCAGAATAACCTCGAAGATGGATCGAAAGTTGTGGTGAAATAAGATGCGCAATTTAATTCAACTTTGTGTACGCCGTCCGGTTGGAGTCATGATGCTGGTACTCTTTGCCGTCGTACTTGGAACGGTTTCAGTTTATATGTTAAAACTGGCACTCTATCCGGATATTACCTTCCCTAATATTATTATCTCTACCGGTTATGAAGGGGTTGGACCGGAAGAGATCGAGACTTTGGTTACGCGACCGCTTGAGGAAGCAATCAGCGCCGTCCCCAATGTTAAAAAAGTAACTTCCACCTCTTCTCATGGCAGTTCGCTGATCTTTGCCGAATGCAATTACGGCACGAATATGGATTTCACCAGTTTAAAGATGCGCGAACGAATTGACTTGATCAAGGGAATGTTGCCATCGGACGTTGAGAATCCAATCTTATTCAAGATGGATGCCTCCATGATGCCGATTGCCTTCTGGACGATCTCCAGTAAAAAAGGGATCGTTGAGGCCACCCGGGTCGCTGAAGATAAGATCAAACCTCGCTTGGAACGAATTCCCGGAATTGCTTCAGTCAGAATCAGTGGAGGTTTAACCCGTGAAATTAAAATCTTATTAAACGCTGATAAGCTGGCTTATTACAAGATATCCCCCAGCTATATCGGTCAAATCTTAATGGGTGAAAATATCAATCTCCCCGGCGGAATCGTTAATGAAGGCCGTAATGAGTTAACCATCCGGACAATCGGCGAATTTCAGTCAGTTGAAGAAGTTAAGTCATTGAAGATCGCTCTCCCCTCCGGAGCAATCATTCCCCTTCAGGAGGTCGCCGAAGTTAAAGATGATTACCACGACCGCAAACAGTTCTCACGTGTTAACGGTCAAGAGAGTGTCATGATCTTATTGATGCGGGAAAGTGATGCTAACACCGTTTTAATAACCAGAGAAGCCCGTAAAGTTATGAAACAGCTTCAAACTGAATTAGGAACCCAAATCGAATTAAAGAAGATCTTTGAACAAGCGGAATTTATTGAAGATTCAATTCGAAATGTAGTTGAAAACGCAATTACGGGAGCTTTTTTGGCAATCTTCATCCTGCTGGTATTTTTACGTAGCATTCGCAATACTTTAGTAATCGGAATTGCAATTCCCGTCTCAATTATCGTTACCTTTGCGATGATCTACTTTTCAAAACTGACTCTTAACCTGGTCTCAATGGGTGGTCTGGCCTTAGGTGTCGGTATGTTAGTTGATAACGCAATCGTTGTTTTAGAAAACATTCAACGTTACCGCGAAGAAGGGCATGATCCGATCACTGCCGCCATCGAAGGAGCTTCAGAAGTCGGGATGGCAATTACTGCTTCAACAATAACCTCAATAATTGTCTTCTTGCCAATCTTCTTTGTTGAAGATATTACCGCACAGATCTTTAAAGAATTAGCTTATGTTGTTTCATTCTCTTTGATCGCCTCACTAGTCGTCGCACTTACGGTAATACCAATGTTATCATCGAAGATCATGCGGTTTTCAAGCAAACGAAAGACAAAGGTTTATGATGAAGAATCCAACAACTACCGTCTCGGAAAATTTGAAGCAGCTTACCGTTCCTTACTTGGCTGGGCTGTTTCACATCGTCTGTTGGTAATCGTCATTGCTTTTATCGTCTTTCTGATGGGCTTTGCTCCCTTCTTTTTAGGTATCAAAGCCGAATTCATGCCCTCAATGGGCCAATTGGAATACAATGTTGATTTCGAACTGCCATTAGGTACTAATATTGATGTAACTACTTCCGTTGCCAAAAAGATTGAAGAGTTTTTAGTTAAACAGCCTTATACTGAAACCGTTTATTGTACAATCGGCTCCGGTTCCACCTTCAGTTTTGGCAATAGCTCTGAAGACAGTCATAAGGGCACTTTCATGATTATAATGGAAGAAGGTTGTCCCTTAACAATTGATCAACTGTTAGAAAATGCCCGTAATGGTTTGAAGAATATGCCTGGTGTTAAAGTTACCGTCCGTGGCGAAGATACGGGAATGCTCAATGCAGGCGGAGCTCCGATTGTAATCAATATCGAAGGTCCTGATTTAAAAACATTACAAAGACTGGCAACGCAAGTCAAGCAAGAGATTGAGCACGTCAACGGCACCCGGGAAGTCAAAACCTCCTGGCAAAGCGGGCGACCTGAACTCCAACTCAAAGTCAACCGTGAACGTGCCGGCGCTTACGGACTCTCTCCTACCGAGATTGCCAAAGTAGTTCAGACCAGCTTTCAAGGGATGGTCGCTACGAAAATCCGTCTTTCTGGCGAAGAATTCGATCTCTTTTTACAATTACGTCCTGAAGACCGCAGTATTAAAACCGATCTTGAAAAGCTTTATGTTCTGTCTAATACTGGTGCAGCCGTTCCACTAAAAGAGGTTGTTGAATTCGTTTCAGCCGAAGGACCAACTAAAATAACCCGGGAAAATCAAACCCGGCAAATATCAGTAACATCGCAGTTCATTGGGAACGACTTAAAATCAGTTGCCGACCAGATCAAAGCCCGAATCCGGCAAAATGTCGTTTTCCCCAATAATTACAGCTTCTCTATGGGTGGTTCCGTTAAAAACATGGAAGACTCTAACTTTGCTTTATCATTAGCCTTTTTGCTGGCGGTATTTCTGGTCTATATCGTAATTGCGATTCAATATGAAAACCTGGTCCATCCCTTAGCAATTATGGGAACATTACCGCTCACGCTATCCGGAGTTACCTGGAGTCTGTTCCTGACCGGTTGTACCTTCAACATAACCTCATTTATTGGAGTAATTATGTTAGCCGGTATCGTCGTCAATAATGCGATTGTTCTGGTCGACTATATTGAAACCCTGCGCTCCAGAGGTTTATCGAAGCAGGAGGCAATCTTAAAAGCCGGGCCAACCCGTCTCCGTCCTGTTTTAATGACTACACTGACTACAGTATTAGGATTGGTCCCAATGGCGCTTGGTTTCGGAGAAGGCGGAGCCTTAAACAAATCAATGGCCGTGGTTGTTATCGGTGGTTTGAGTTTCTGTACGTTACTGACTTTGGTTGTAATCCCCATTGTTTACAGTATCCTAGACGATTGGGCAACCTGGACCAAGCGCAAGATTTTACACCGAGTTGACGGATTGGAATACCATCGTTAATTTTAAAACCCCCAAAGTTGGGGGTTTTTTTATTAGTTTTTTTATGCAAATAATAATTATTACTTTTCTTTAAAAAATATTAGCAGGATATTTTCAGTTAAAAACGAATAAATAAAGTTAAATAAGTTTACCTTTTAAATAGTAACTCGCTGTACTTAAAGGAATCAATCACAAAACAAGCAACTAATAAAGGGGGGAAGTTAATGGAGATCATTGGCGTTATCGCTGTAGTTTTTTTAATCTGGTATTTCATGAAAAAAGAAGATATGATTTGATTGAAATCCTGTAATAAATATTTCCTTTTAAGAATTGTGAATCTTTAATTCACAATTCTTTTTTAAGTTCTGTTATCATTCAATAATAAGGGGCAAAGTATGAATTACAAACACATTTTAGTTTTATTAGAAAAAGACTACCGCGAATTTTTTTCCAGTAAAGCCTGGATTGTCGCAATGGTTTTCCCCTTATTTATTGCTTTTATATTTGGAACAGTTTACCGTGAAGCTGAAAATACCAAGTTTAAGATTGCCTATCTGGAATC
Source organism: Bacillota bacterium (assembly GCA_029553165.1). Classification (GTDB taxonomy): domain Bacteria; phylum Bacillota; class UBA4882; order UBA8346; family UBA8346; genus JAKPCT01. The sequence goes on along the minus strand of JAKPCT010000193.1, from coordinate 73,961 downwards.
CGAAGCTGAAACCCCGTTAATCAAACTACTGTCAGCTGCTAATATTGCTACCAAGCCATACCCATCACTGACCGACGCCCGACAAGCATTAAAGCGTAATGATCTTGACGCCGTAATCTATACCAATACCAAGAGTGAAAACCGTTTTTCACTGCTAATACCCGGCAATGAGGTTAAAAAAGGGCTTTTAATTACAAATGCCATTAATATCGTATTGATTCAGCAGTTTTCCAATGAATCCATTCCCCAGGTTGAACTGGAGTATGCCGGTAAAACAATCGAAAATCGCTGGCTGGCGCTTCCGTTATGGTTGATTCAAATCATTCTAACCGTCTGCTTCCTGCAAAATACCGCCACTATTGCCGAGGAAAAATCCAAGAAGACACTGCATTCTTTCTTGGTCTCACCGGCTTCAATGAGTGACTACCTTGTTGCCAAAATGCTCTGGAACTCGGCGATTGGGCTGGCATCACTAATACTGACTATCGTATTAACCGGATACAAGATTAACCTTCCTAATTTTCTGATCTTCGGATTACTGGGATGCTTATTTTTCGCGTCATTATCATTATTAATTGCTATCGCTTCGCCACACGCGCTTTTTGCCAGAACATTATCGACCTGTGTCTATTTCGTCTCATCTTTACCATTAATGGCAAAAGATATCGATCTCGGATGGAAAGACATTCTCAATATCTTACCAACAATTCAGATCTTTAATGGTTTTGAAGCGGCAATTATGAGAAATGCCTTACAACTAAACTCGTTAACAACGATCATCTCACTGTTAATCCAAACTGGTTTGATGATCTGGATTACAGCTTTAATCTATCATCAGAAAAAGGACTTTTAAGGAAAACAATCATGAGTATTATTAGTGTCGAAAACTTAACCAAAGAGTTTGGCACCCGTAAAGCGGTCGATAATATCAGTTTCAATTTAGCTAAGGGTGAAATCTTAGGACTATTGGGGCCAAATGGCGCAGGAAAAACTACAACCATGCGAATGCTGATGGGTCTGTCAAAGCCATCTTCAGGAAACATTCGTCTTTTTGGCCTTGATTTAAATAAAAACTTGAAGAAGATCCATCCACGAATCGGAGTTGCGTTTGAGAAACCAAACCTCTTCGAAAACCTCTCAGGCTATCAAAATCTGGCGATTTACTGTAAGTTATATCAGAAACCGACTTCCGCAATTAAGCCTTTATTGGAAAGAATGGAACTTGCCGATCGCGCCAATGATCCGGTCAAGGTTTATTCAAAAGGTATGAAACAACGGATTTTAATTTTAAGAGCACTGATCCATGAACCCGAATTGCTCTTCCTCGACGAACCGGCTTCCGGACTGGACCCTGTTTCCTCCCGGATTATTTGGGATTACTTAAAAGAGCAACAACAAAAAGGGATATCGATCGTTTTAACCAGCCACGACATGGAAGAAGTAGATGAACTCTGCAACAGGATCGGTTTTATCAATCATGGCCGACTGATCGCACTGGCAGAACCTTATGTGCTAAAAGAGAAATATGGGGAGAAAACCCTTAAAGTCGTCTACCAGGACAGCTCATCGATCAAAGAAGAGGTCCTCTCCCCCACTCCAGAACATTTTCAATATTTACAAACTCTGTATCAGAAAAAAAGAGTCCTCAGTGTCCACTCTCAGGAAGCAACATTAGGCGATATTTTCCGCATCCTCAGTTCCCAGGAAAACTAAAGATTCTCTTTGTTTGCTTTAAGACTCAGTTTCTGGCGGCTTTTGGGCTTGCAGATTTCTGTAAATTTCAAATAATATTCCTTTTATTCCTTGAAACCGTTTGTTCTGAATGTTATATCCCCAACAAGTATGATGCCGGTCTCCATATGTAACTTCAAGCCTCTCTGATGGAGCATCACAGAGTGAATCATCGCGGACAGAAAGATTCTCCGGTAATTTAAAAAACTTGTAGGTATTAATAATTTCATTAACCAATTTAGTCAATTCTTCCGGCGTCAACTCTCCTTCCAGGACTTCCTGTTCTTTGTTACCATAAAAATATTCAGTAATGTAGTAAAATTTCCGATCTGTAACCTCGATCCCGGTTCGTGATTCAAGCGCATTTTGAAAATTGTATTTGAGCATAAATGGTTTTTGGCCATCAAACACCTCTGGCTCACTGGCAATTAAATTACAACCGGTTAATAATATGATTGCCAAAAACAGTATCAGTACCAGTCTTTGAAACATTGCCAATTCCTCCTCGTTTGACATTCACTTGCCAATTAAATGGCAGTAATAAATCATTTTTTAAATCAAAGTGACATATTGTTTACATTTTTTAAAAAGGTTTTTTAAGGGTTATAACGAACTAATAGCATTATTAATTTTTGGAAAGGATGAGATTATGGCTCAGATTAATGAAAACTATCTTAAACTTCCCGGCAGTTATCTGTTTTCTGAAATTGCCCGACGGATTAATAAATATAAAACAGAGCACCCTGACGCAGAAATCATTCGTCTCGGAATCGGGGATGTTACTAAACCTTTGGCGCCAACCGTCATCAACAGTATGCACCAGGCAATCGACGAAATGGGAGCCGAAGCTACATTTCGCGGTTATGGCCCCGAACAAGGATATGCTTTTCTGATCAATAAAATTATCGAACATGATTTCAAACCGCTCGGAATCGACCTTGAAGAAGACGAAGTCTTTGTTAGCGATGGCGCTAAATGCGACACCGGTAATATTCAGGAGATCTTCTCATTAGACTCGGTCATTGCGGTAACTGATCCGGTCTATCCAGTCTATGTTGACAGTAACGTAATGGCCGGCCGCAGTGGTGACTTAGGCAGTGACGGCCGTTATCAAAAGATCGTCTATCTTCCTTGTACCGCCGCTAACAATTTGAAACCTGAAATTCCCCAAACCAAAGTTGATCTGATTTATCTTTGTTTCCCAAACAATCCAACCGGCATGACCCTGACCAAAGCCGAACTTAAAGAATGGGTCGACTATGCCCGTAACAATAAAGCGATTATTCTGTTTGATGCCGCTTATGAAGCATTCATTCAGGAACCGGGTATCCCGCATAGCATTTATGAAATTGAAGGTGCCAAAGAAGTAGCCATCGAATTCCGGAGTTTCTCAAAGACCGCCGGGTTTACCGGTACCCGTTGCGCCTATACTGTTGTTCCAAAATCGGTCCTGGCATATGATTCAAACGGCAATCCCCATTCATTAAATAAACTCTGGTTACGCCGCCAGACAACCAAATTTAACGGTGTATCTTATCCGGTTCAGGTTGCCGCAGCGGCAATCTATTCTCCCGAAGGTCAACGGGAAATCCGGGCAGTGATTGATTTTTATATGACCAATGCTAAGATAATCCGTGAAGGTCTGCAGCGTGCCGGTTTTACAGTCTATGGCGGGGTTAACGCACCATACATCTGGTTGAAGACTCCCGGTAACTTAAGCTCCTGGGATTTCTTTGATAAACTCTTGAATGAAGCACAGGTAGTCGGAACTCCCGGTGCCGGATTTGGCCCCAGCGGTGAAGGCTACTTCCGTTTAACTGCATTTGGGAGTCGCTCCAATACTGAAAAAGCAATGGAACGGATTAAAAATCTCCAAATTTAAATCATCTTGAAGGACAGCGAGCTTTTAACTGTTACTCAAAGCTAAAAGCTCGCTTTTAAATTACTTATATCTTACGGTATAAGTGATCACCTGTTCCCCATTAGCCGGAATATTTACAATAAACTCAACCTTCGCCGCGTCTTTTTTGGTATAATTGTGGCTGCTGTTAGTGATCTTCCAATCACCGCGATAAGGCATCTCCTCCACGGCTGTTACAGTCACCGCTTCTTTTTTATGATTCCGTAACACAATCCGGTAACTCAATTCACGGCTGTTTTTGGATATTTCCTTTACCTCAGTTTGAATCCGTTCACCGACGATATCAAAGGCATCGCCCAGATAGATCCGGACCGTCTCATCTTTCGGTGTATGATCAATGCGGTCTTCGCCAATAAATTGTAATGAACCTGATTGATCAGCTTTTTGGACTCTAATCCGTCCATTAGGCAACGGTATTCCCATATTATTGGCCGAACTATTGGAAAATTCGAGCATTGTCTTAACTCTCTTCGGGTCACGCGCTCCTTGATAAATAAACAATTTTTTAGCAACCACCGTATTGGCTGACAACAGTTCCACCTGTTTGATCTGGTTATTCTTCAATGAAGTTGGTCGATTCAAAGTATACATGTGATATTCAAAGAAAGACTCTTCACTAAACGAGTTCGTGCCGGCAGCTTTAGCTTTTTCAAGCATTAATCCCCTTAATAGATTCGGGTCTTCTTTTACCTGGTTAATTTTGCCGGCAATCAGCTTGAGACTGGCATTTTCATAACTGGCCCCGCTTTGATTGTTCAATGTCACCCAACCGGTTAAATCAACCCGATCATCTTTCTGGTTGATGGTTGCGACGTAGTCGACACTCCATGATAATCCACCGGTTAAATAAGAGACTTCAACCAACTGTTCTCCGGTTTTATTCGCATTCTGGAGCAACCAGACCAAAGTAGGTTTGACTACCAGGCCTCCCGGCAACTCCGGAAACCGAATTGACTTAACTTGCGAATTTTTGATGATCTGTACTTCTCCGCCTGACTCATTACTGGAGAGCACCAAATTTTCGCCAGCGCCAAGTAAATAACCTTCAATCACTTCACCTTTGGTGTCAACCACGGTAATTTTTTCACCTAAAAACTTCTGCAGTAACTTTGAATCATTAACCACATCATATTCGTAATTCTGTTCTAAAACACGAATTCCTGTCACATTTGGCGTATAAAACTTAACTGACGTCGGATCAATTTTGGAAGCAACATCAGTAAACCGGTAATTGCTGATTCCATTATTCAAAACCAACACACGGCGGTCTTTTACCAGTGCCAAGTCTTGATTATACACTGTCAATTGGACTAACTGATCATTTGCAGGCCGACTGCCTCCGGCTTTCTGCTGTTCTTGATCGGCGCCCCAGACCGTAATGATTGTAATCAACGATACTAAAGTTAAAATCAATAATAAATACTGGATCCGAATCCGTTTCAATCAAATTCCCCCTTTCGAATTTGATCATTTAGACAAACTTAACTCAAAAATGTTCCATCGATTTAAGATAATTTTTTAAAGATCTCAATAAATTTGGCAGTAATCTGTGCAGTTGGCTCACCATTGACTTCGGCTTCACTTAAACAGTGAATAAACTGATTACTTAAAGCCGTGAGGGCAACCTGGGTAATTGCCGACTTGACTGCAACCAATTGCATCACCAAATCCTGGCAGGACCGTTCTTCCTCAATCATTCGCTGAATTCCGCGTAACTGCCCCTCCGCTCGTTTTAATCTGCTTAAGATCTCTTCCTTGGTTTCATCATTAAAACAAGTTTTTTCATTGACTCCCGCCATTTCTTGTCCTCCTACGGTACGGTGTACGGTATTACTATCGGTATAGTTTACGCTACAGCTTTAGGATTTAATTCAGTATATACATTCGATCTCTGCTATTTGAGCATAGATCGGATCTAAAGCCACCAGATCATTTTTGTTCAAATCAGTCAACCGTGTTTTTCCAAGGATTTTGGTGAGTTCTTTCATCTCACAAAGACAACTTTCCAGATAATTGCTTAGATGTTGACCCCCTAATTGATAATCAAAACTATCTTCCTTTTGAGCTCCATGATAGACGATTTCCGTCGGTGGCTCCCAAGGCAATGTTTTGGTAACCTGCGACGAAACCATTGATAATACAGCAATTGTCCCAACAATCACTGCATCGGCACCCAAAGCTAAACACTTCAGAAAATCACCCGGAGTACTAAGCCCTCCTCCGACAACTAACGATACTTTCCCACATAGTTGATTGTCTCGCATAAACTTAGCAGCCCGGCATAACCCCGGTAATAACGGCAGTCCAAAATGGTCCTGAAATAACGGCGGTGAACCATGAGTTCCGCCTTCATTTCCATCAAAAAAAATGACATCCGCTCCGGCTTCAATCATCTTCTCCAACTCTCGCTCAATATAATGGCTGCAACCAAATTTAAAACCAACCGGTTTACCACCGCTTGCAGCTTTAATATCCTGAACAAACTGTTTTAATTCTTTAAACGAAGTATTCTCCGGCAGATTACTATGGATTTCCAGATCTAGCCCCGGTATTGCCTTAATTCGATCTGCAAAATCAGGTGATACCCGGTAACCATCGATTCTAATCGGTGCTGAAGCCCACGCGCTGTGCCCCAGACCAATCTCGATTAAGTCCACTTGCTGCCAGATCTCCGGTTCCCGTGACCAATATGCCCGGGGTATCTGCAGCACGAACTTATCAGTTTCACGCCGCATTTCCGGTAAAAATACTCCATTACCGAAATTCAAAACGCTTCCTACCTGTTTGGCTGCTCCACCTAACGCCTGATGCGAACGCAAACTTAGCGCGCTTCCGTAAGCCATCCCGGCTAACAGTATTGGAATTTCCAGTTTTAAGGGCTGCTTCGCTCTGGGACCCAGTACAATTTCAGTATTGACTTCAACATCATCCAATGGTGTTTTGCTTAGGTAAACCGGATTGAATTGAATCTTATTCCAGCTAAAATGGCGGATTGGCGTCCCAAACGGGCGCGCAATACTCTTTCCTTCTTCCGCACGTAGCATTGTTTCGATATAATTCCGCCAGTCCAATTTGGTAAACATTAGCAACCAATTACTGATTCGTTTTAAATTTTTCGCCATACATATTTCTTTGGTAATCTTTTTTAGAAAAAAGAACCCTACCACAACACCTGCAATTAATAATCCCAGTAAACTACTTAGAAAAACTAACAATAAATCAGTCATTGGTACCCTCACTTGCTAACATGGGCGCATATAACCCCAGTTCCGTTCTGGTCATTGACGAGATATCCGGAGTAAGTGCACAGAGATCCTTTAAAGTCAATTCTGCGAGCGAAGTTCTTCCCATTGACCGCAGGGCAAGGACCATCTCTTCTTTGCAGCTTTTTAAATAGTTAGCAATATTTAACGCTCCTTTTTCGATATCCAATTCGTCTTTAAACTTGCCCCTCTCATAAACCAGTTCGGTAGGCGGTTCCCATGGAATAGTCTTACTCACTTGCAGATGTGCAATGACCAGCATTGCGATTGTTCCAATGTATACGGCATCTGCTCCTAAAGCAATTGCTTTTAAAAATTGGCCCGGATTGAATAATCCCCCGGAGATTATTAATGAAACTTTCTTGTCTAAACGATTTTTCTGGAAGTAAGCAGCAGCCCGGCAAAGCGCCGGTAAAGTTGGCAGTCCACAGTCATCAGCTAAGATGGCCGGACCAAAATTAATTCCTCCTTCAGCGCCATCAATCGTTACGAAATCAACACCTGCACCCACGAGAATATCCAACTCTTTTTCTAAATAATGAGTGGCGCCAATCTTTACTCCAACCGGAACACCATTGGTGACCTTCTTTAAATAATCCACCAAGCCGGTCAAAGCCCTTTTAGTAGTTATACCATCAAGTGTACTGTCTAATTTCAGTTCGGTACCGGGCCGTAACTTCATATACTCGCGAAACTCCTCGCTGATATCTTCAGCGTCTAACACTACCGGCGCCGGACCTAAAGCTCCATATCCAAGTTGAACCTCAATCATATCTGCCTGACGTAGTACTTCTTCTTCCTTCCCCCAATTACCGCGATTATATTGAATGATCAACCGTTTCGTGTATTTTCGTTCCTCCGGTAAAAACGGACCAACTCCGGTATTGGTGGCGGTATTAACCAGATCCACTCCCTTGGCCAATGCTAATTTGGCTCTTAACGATGGCCCAAATCCATAGGCCATTCCCCCAATCATTATCGGAAGATCAATCTCCAGTGGACGTTTGGCCAATGGTCCAATGGTTACTGAAGTATCAATTGAAACCGATTCTTCAATTGGCCGGCGTGATAAATAGACCGGATTAAACAATAATTGATCCCAATCGGAAAAATGAATTGGGCTTCCAAACGGACGTTTCAGCGGTTCGCCGTCATTGGCCCGCAAGTCAGCCTCCACGACATTCTGAACTCCCACTTTTTTAAAGACATTGTACATCTCGGCCAGGTTTTCCGGGTATGGATCCTGCAGCAACCTTTTGACAAACCGGTCTACAATCAGATTAATCCCCGGCCGAGCAAAAAGCAATGCCAAAAAGGCAGTTACCAAAAAGCTCAAACCAAAAGCCAATAACATTTGCCAAAACATCAATTAATCCTCCCAATTTGGTTACAGTTATTATTACCCTAATTTGTCAAACTATTATCATTCAGTTTATACATCAAAAAACTTCATAAGATTATTGGATAAGACTAAATCATAAAATTAGTGAAATAATATCTGTATAAAATAAATCAAAAACTGAAGGAGGAAAAAATTATGAATAATCGTAATTGGCTAAGCCCGTTCAACCATGATTTCTGGGAAGATCGCTTTCAGCTAATCCCCAAAACCTTCAATGATTTTTTCCGTTCCGGCAATTTTGGTCCATCGGTCGATCTTAAAGAAACGGAGAATGAAATTATTCTGCATGCTGATATTCCAGGGGTAAATCGTGAAGATCTGGACATTACCGTTGAAGAAAGAATGATCACTCTTAAAGGGGAAATCAAACAGGATCAAACCCGTGAGGAAAAAGGTTACCATTTAACAGAACGCCACTATGGCAGTTTCTACCGGACCATCCCATTACCGGTTGAGGTGAAATCCGAACAGGCAACGGCCCACTACCGTAACGGTGTCTTGAAACTACGGGTCCCAAAAGTGGAAACCTCTTCACGGCGTGGCTTTAAACCCATAATCGAGTCAGATGAAAGGCAAATTCAGTAATTTGGCTTGCTACAAAAAACCCAACAAAAAAACTCACCTATTAGTTATACAGGTGAGTTTTTTGGGAAAATATAAACTTATTTCTTCACTAAAGTAGCCATAATTTGTTCATCTTTTTCATTTACGAAAGAAAATTCTAATTTACCATTTTCTATAGTAGCAAAATCCCACTCATGTTCAGTATTTCCTTTATAACTAGTAACTGAATAATAAGTTCCAGTAACTTCTTCCTCAATCACATAATCACGGTACTTATCACTAAACTTAAAGTTTTCTTTATCTCTGGAATAAGTAAAATCGTTAGTAGTAAAACTGATTTTTACTACAACTCCTTTCCTGTCTTTACCCTCCCAAGTGGTATTCTTCAGTTTATCAGGTATTGATTTTAAAACTCCTGAACCGCTTGAAGTAGTGGGGACATTAGGTTCGCTATTCGGATTGTTCGCAGCATCGGTTCCCCCGCCTTTTTTACCACCTCCGCCACCACAGCCCGCAAGGACCATAGCCAATACAACTACTACCAATAAAATTCCTGTTGTTAATTTTGTTTTGAATATATGGTATTTTCTGCATTAATATGATTTTTCCTCCTTATTTACATATTTTTAATTTTTATTTTTAATAATCTATTTAATAATGCGATTGATAATGAAAAATTGATCCACTTGATAATCAAAGTTAGATCCACCTACGATAACCAAATGTGATCCATTTAGCCTGGCAATTTGGATTTTTTCTATCAGGAAAAAAGCTGAATTGCCAGGAATTTAAGTGTAACTATTTAAAAAAAGCAACTAAAAAATTTAAAAAGAAATTTGACTTCAAGTGGATCACAATTTGAGTATCAAAAGAGTCATTTTTGGATCAAAAATTCATTATCGAACACATAATAAGGAAAATAATAGTTTAACCATCCGATGTTTTTGGTTGTTGTACTTTGAAAAATCCAAAAAACTAGGGGTGAAAGAATTAATATTACAATGTTTTTAACAGATACCCAACTGCAATTCCGGAATAAAACTAAAAACCAGCCTCTTTTGAAGCTGGTCTCTTAAAAGTATCAATATACTAGCAACAAATACATCCTTGTCAATGGAACAAATCTACATCCAATCACAAGCCCGTTAAATCGAAAATTATTGCAGATACTTTCCAACAGATGGATTTGGTTGCCATGAGATCCCGGCAACACCCGTCAATCTTTGCAGGTCTTTAATTAACCTCGCAGTCCGAAGCTCCCTCCCATCAGCATTCAGATGATAGATGGAGTTATAAAATAACTCATGATCAAAGATATAGTCCTGGAAATTAGAGATTATATTAAGATTAGAATTATTCTTCAATTCTCTGACAACAGTATTGACCTGTTTACGGACATCATTATAAGCTGTTACATGAAAAGACGGAAAAGAGATCAATAATACACCTTCATGGGCATCGATTTGACTTTTAATTTGTTCAATATAAGAAAAGACTTCGGGATTGAGTTTTTCTAAACGGCAACTCGTATCAAATATTAAATTTTCTCGCTCCAAATGAGCAACTAAGTCCCCGTACTCATTAAACGAATCACGAAAATAGATATCTCCAAATTTTTTGACACCCATTAAATTCAAAGCAGTATAGCCAACTTTACGTCTGACATAGGGTGGATATCCCTTAAACATCTGGATAAATTGCTTGAAAGATATACTATTTAAATTCTCCGGACAGATCCGCAAAACTTCGATAGTCTCGGTACCACCATAAAACTTATCATCATAAAACATATGGTATTCAGGGATTAAGAGTACAATATCACCTTTATTGATATATTTGACTATGTCGTCAAGTGTATATTTCAAACCCATTCCAGCATGTACAGCAACATTAATAACTCTAATACCTAATTGTGCTTCAATTTTTTTACTGTCAACCCCAAACGCCACATTTGACCCTCCGATAACGATAAGCCGTTTGTCGTTTTGGGTTAACCTTAGTAACTGGTGTTTATCAGTAATCGCATGTAAAAAGTCATTGTCATTCTCCGGTAATGCTATTATTAAAATGTTTAACAGCAAAAAAAGTGTTATAAAGGTCATAAGTTTAATCAAAAATTTTTTCATGTCATACCCTCACCAGACTAAAATTGAAAATAGATAAATTCTTGATTGGTAAAGCTACCGGCAATAACGATAAAAAACAGAAGAAACAGATACAAGCCCCATCTTAATGCTATTGGATACCTATTGATGTCAATCAACCGTCCAACATTTAACTCTTCCAGAAGATGCTTTAAAAACATGATTCCAATAGCAAATAATGTCAGGAAGATCAATAGAACTTGCATACTGTTGAGTCCCAAATTCTCAAGTGCTACCCTCAAATTATAATTGGAATCGAAATCAATTAAGTGTGTAGCAATATAATAAGCATCCGAAAGCGTTTGAGCTCTAAAGATCAATCCTGCTAAACAGACGATCGTAAAAGTGATCAAAATTTGAAATACTCTCTTGAACTTTGACTGCTCAGGTATCCGAAGCAGGGTATAAATTTGCTCACGAAAACTTTTAGTTATTTCACCAAAAAATTGCAGCAATGCATGGAAAGCTCCCCAGACTATAAAGGTTAAATTGGCTCCATGCCATAGGCCACTTATTAAAAAGACCAAACTTACATTTAGATTCCGTCTCGCTCTGGAGACCCGACTTCCGCCCAAAGGAAAATATAAATAGTCTTTAAACCAGGTAGTCAGTGAAATGTGCCATCTTCGCCAAAACTCATTAAGATTTCTCGCAAAATACGGACGTCTAAAGTTTTCCATCAATTCAACCCCCATCACCCGGGCCGAACCAATCGCAATATCCGAATATGCTGAGAAATCACAGAAAATTTGGATATTAAAGAATAACACACCCAGTAATAATGTAAATCCGTTATACTTGTACGGATTAGCAAAAACAGGATTGACAACCACAGCCAGATTATCCGCAATAATCACTTTTTTAAAGAAACCCCATAACATGCGGCGCAGACCGGAGACTGCCCGATCATAATCAAAATTATGTTGCTCCTGCAATTGTGGTAAAAGACGATCTGACCTTTCAATCGGACCGGCAACCAATTGTGGAAAATAGCTTACATAAAGGGCAAAATATCCAAAATGCCGTTCGGCTTTTCTGTTGCCCCGATAGACATCAATGGTATAACTTAACGTCTGAAAAGTATAAAAAGAGATTCCCATCGGTAACAACAGGTTTAACCCCCGAAAAGAGTATTCCCCGCCAAATGCGGTAACAGCAGCACCAAAGAGACTGTTAAAAAAGTTAAAGTATTTGAAGATAAATAATAAACCAAGATTCCCAATGAGGCTAACCAATAAGTAAAACTTCTTTTTCTGCTTTGAAGAAGTCTCCTCCATTTTAATACTTACACAATAGTCAAGATACGCTGAGAACATGAGTAAAACAATATAGATTGGCTTATAATACATATAAAATATACAGCTGGCTAACAATAATAATGCCCAGCGAAACTTATGCGGCAAAATAAAATACAAAGCTATAACCAACGGAAAAAAGATTAAAAACTCTAATGAATTAAATAACATTGGATAACACCTTTCATATCATAAATTAAAATTTTACTGCAAATTCCAATTAAATATATAGAAGATAAGTAGTTCTGTGATTATGCCAGGACTTAAAAATCAATAAAAAAATTTTTTGACCACCCACTCTCGCATTCTTTTCAATAAAATTATATTCTTGGAATCTTATTACTTTTTTGTTACATTATATTAATAAAAAATTAACCCACTTTACATATAATAGCATAATTTTTAATAAAAATACAATAATTATGTAATCTATTTCAAAAATATTGCATTATGTTTTTTTACTATAATTGCAATCAGATTACATCATCTAGACGATAGAACCATATTTTCTTTTCTGCAAAATTTCGTCCCAATTTCCTGACAATTATTTCCTGCAATACAAAAAACCACGGTTTTCCGTGGTTTAAATTTTGCTGGTAGTCTTAACGGGATTCGTTATCTTTGTCAAGATGCCCGTGTCTCCGCCGTGAGAGGGCGGTGTCCGCGTTTGCTTTGCAAACGTCGCCTCTAGACGATAAGACCGTATTTACTTTTCTTTAAAATTTCGTTTTGACTATTATCTCCAACAATACAAAAACCACGGAATAACCGTGGTTGAAATTCGTTTGGTAGTCTTAACGGGATTCGAACCCGTGTCTCCGCCGTGAGAGGGCGGTGTCCTAGGCCTCTAGACGATAAGACCATAATTTATACTTTCGTTTGACCCTACATTTCGCCGTGAGAGGGCGGTGTCTGCGTTTGCTTTGCAAACGACGCCTCTAGACGATAAGACCATTTTAGCTTTTCGTTTGACAATGCCTCTAAATCTTCATTGGCTGGGGGAGAAGGACTCGAACCCTCGCTGACGGGGCCAGAACCCGTTGTCCTACCACTAGACGATCCCCCAAGGCACGATTAGTCGATAGCATTTAACACGCTTTTATGTGCACAATATATTATATCAGCTACGCTTGATTAAGTCAAGGTACAGAATAATAGCAGATAATACCAATCATTAAGATGCCATTATCAAGTAATTTAATGACACTTAATTGTCTCTGTTCAATCTTTCACAGAGAACTTTGAAAATCTAATCCCCTAAATGAAGGTATCCTTGACCAATAAGAAGAATTTGAATATAAATCAGTTATTATCAAAATTACTGTATATTTTTCAAGGAGTAGCTTCATGCAATATGAATTGAAAAAAATTAGCGTAAAAATTGATGAGTATATTAAGATCCTTAATGAAGAAGTCAAGAATTTAGCAGGCAGTGAATCTCCGGCTTTGATTAAAGATCAACAATTTCTCAATGCTATAATTCGTAGTACCAAATTTAGACAATTACGCAATAATATCAATGCTGCTCTTGAAAAGAATCCGGATCAACAAATTGAAATCAATCTTCCCGATGAATTCAGTATCAATATGGAGTCGTTATATCAGCAAATACCTGCTCTTAAAGAAGCACTAAAAGAAGATGTTCCGCTCTCCGAACTCCTGACCAAACTGCAACAATTTAACAGACATCTTAACGAAAGCTCTAATCCATATTTTTATGATGATGAGCTTAAAAATGATTATATTAATTTAGAAAAGGACCTTGAACGCTTTATTAATAATTACACTAATGAAACCAATCAGACCATTCGGTTGAATCGCCCATTGGACAGAAACTCAATTGAAGAACAATATAAAAGCATCAATGAACAGATTAGCGTCCAGATTCCTCTCGATCAATTATCCATGAAAATTAATGCACTACTAAATGAAAATCCCGATCAAGAAACCAAACTTCATCTGGAAGATATTAAAATCGCCATCAAAACTATTCCTCCTCAAAATAGAGCTACAACGACGCTTCTTATTCCCGGAGGGCTTGAAACTGATGCCGAAGGTCTTACGCGACAAAAATCATCCATCATGAATGAACTTGAGAAAAATGGTGCTGATCTAAATGGAGGATCGATACAGAAAAGAAACGAATTAATTGCAGCAATTAATGAAGAATTATTTAAAGAAAAACAGCTTATCAACGACCTCCTTCGACTGGATAAGCTCATAAAAGAAGAAAATCCAAGCAAAACAATTGAGGGAAAATTCAGCGCTTCTCAAGAACAAATTGCAAAGAAAAATCCTAATCCAACCAGTAAGCAGTACAACATTAAGTTTTTTCAAAAAGCTATAGAAAGCCATTTAGAGGAATGTATTGAAAAGATCGGACATTTACAGGAAAAATCACTAAAATTGTATCTTGATTCTGCTGAATATGAACTGAATAAAATTATATCTGAATTACAGGCTGAAGATAGCAATCTAATACCGGGAAATTTTAAATTAGAAACTTTTCTCATTAAAATACGTAACGACAAAGAAAAAATTATTAAAGAAAAATGTGATGGTTTAAGCGATATCATACCGGATGGGCCTGTAAAAAAAGAGCTGCAAAAGACAGCATTTGAAATAGACGTTTTGATTAAGGCCGGAGAAAATATGATAAAAATTCTTGACACAATAGAACAATGCCCCGAATCATTTGTTAAAAAATCATCTATCAATATTAAAGGGTTAGAAAATATCATCAAAAACCCTGAGACTGTTATTGAACAAATTGAAAAACTTAAGAAAGATTATTTTTATAAATCAAAGAATAATGAATACAAATCAAACTATAAACCAGACAAAACACCGCCATCAAACGGGCCTAAATTTGATCGATAAGCGTTCACTTGACTGTTTTTCCATCATCGGAAAGCAAAAAGGCTGTTGCTTTTACTTGAAAAAGTTTGCAACAGCCCAATATTTATTTGATGGTTAGGAAAATCTATTCCTCCCTCAACCTGCCAATCGCCGCTTGTACCCGTTTTAAAACGCGTCCTTTCCCAAGAGCATGCATTGTTTCATAGATGCCGGGAGTCGCTGTCTTCCCGGTAATTGCTACTCTCAATGGCATAAATAACTGTCCGGCCTTAATCTCCAATTGTTCCGGCAAATGATGTAATGCCGCCTCAAGTTCTTGCTCATTAAAGCTATCATCTACTTTTTCAAGAGCTGTATAGACACTCTCCAACACTTTTAAAGTTAAGGCCTGGTCCATCTTTTTGGGAATCAACAACTCAACACCAGGTGTCTCAATCTCTTCTTTGAGGAAGAAATCAACCCAGTCACCAATCTCCGTCAGTAATTTTAAGCGTTCCTGAACTAATGGCATTAATGAAACGAGGTAATCAAACCGGTCTGCTGGACAGGGTTCGGGCAGTAATCCTTGCTTTTGTAAAAACGGTAGGCAACGATTTGCCAGCTCAACAGGGGTTAACTTGCGAATATAGACTCCATTTAGCCAGTTAAGTTTATCCGTAGAAAATCTTACCGGTGAAGCATTGACCCGTTCCAGACTAAAACTGGCGATCGCTTCCTCCTTAGAGAAGATCTCCTGATCAGTACCAGGATTCCAGCCTAACAATAACAGGAAGTTAAATAAAGCTTCCGGCAAATAGCCTTGTTCACGGTATTCTTTGGCACTGGTTGCACCATGACGCTTGCTTAACTTACCCTTTCCATCAGGAGACAGAAAGATTGATAAATGAACAAATTGAGGTGGTTCCCAGCCAAAAGCCTGATACAGCAAAACATGTACTGGAGTGCTCGCAATCCACTCCTCGCCCCGTAAGACATGCGTAACCTGCATCAAATGATCATCAACAACATTTGCAAAATGATAGGTTGGAAAACCATCAGATTTGATCAACACCAAGTCTTCCAATGTACTGTTATCAAACGACATCTCATCACGGATTCCGTCTTTCACAACAGTTTTACCAGACAACGGAGTCTTAAAGCGGATTACTTTTTTGCATCCGCTCTGCTCCAATTGCTGCCGCTCTTCGGCACTAAGCTCCCGGCAATGCCGATCATATCCAACTTGCTGTTGACTTTGACGCAGTTCCTGCAGACGCTCGGCTGAACAGTAACAATAATAAGCCTTACCTTCATTGATTAACTGTTCGGCATAACGGTGGTAAATCTCTAACCGTTCTGACTGAAAGTAAGGTCCATATTCACCGCCAACCTCCGGTCCTTCGTCCCAATCCAATCCTAACCAACGTAAACTGGCAGTTATATCCGCTAACGAATCCGGGACAAAACGGTTCCGGTCTGTATCTTCGATCCTTAAGAGAAACTTTCCGCCTCTTTGTTTTGCCAGTAACCAGTCATAAATTGCCGTTCTGGCACCACCAATATGTAGATACCCCGTCGGACTCGGGGCAAATCGCGTTCTTACCTCTTGTTGATCCATAAAGCCCACTCCCTCAAAATACTTTTTTAAATCGCTCTTGCTGTTTAATTAAAATTAACCACAAAATGTATGATCAATTAGTCCTGCTTAGTTTCTAAATCATGCCAAAATGATCCCAAATAATAATATCATACCTTGAATCTTAAGGGAAGACTTTATGAGTGTTAACCCATCAATAAAAACGGGCGTTGCCCTACTTGAAAAGTAGTTTAACAACAGCCCTTTAATTATAAAATCCTTACTGTTGATTCTTCTGCTGCGACTGCTGCTGATTCTTTCCTGCTTTACCTGTATTGGTTGGAAATTCGGAAGCAAACTCCGGATCTGCCTGAGGATTGGTTTCCCGGGCGATTTTAAAATTCATCCCTTGGTTTGTAAAACTTTGTTTTTTATTTTTCTTGGCCAAAATCATTCCCTCCTTCCCTAGCTATTATTTCTCTTCGGGATTGAAAGAACACCAAGAAAAATTTTATAAAACCACAACCAAATCTTCACATAAATCCCAGCATCATTTAACTAGACATTTTATATAATATAATCTATCTTTATAGTTAAGAGGTGACAGCGATGCTTTGTCCAACCTGCAACCGCCATCGTCTCCTTCCAGCTGACGGTAAGTGGTTCTGCCCGCAATGTTTTCAGGTCTACCATAGCTTCCCGCGTTATGGTATTCCCAGCAATAAAAAAGGACCGATTTAAATCGGTCTCTTTTTATTGCTCGCTACGGCCACAACAATTACATTCAAAATTACCATCTTCAGCTGCAAAACAATCCATAATCAAAGTCCGCAACTTCGCCTGATTTTCATTCATGACCTCCACCACTTCTTTGTGGGTCAACGGCTGTTGGTTGATCCCAGCAGCAAAATTGGTAATAATACTGATATTAGCATAACAGATACCCAATTCCCGGGCTAAAACCACCTCTGGTACCCCAGTCATCCCTACAACATCACCGCCAAGCATCCGATACATCCTGATCTCAGCCGCAGTTTCGTAGCGAGGGCCTTCGGCACAAACATAACAACCGCCAAAACGAACCGGAATATTTCTTCTCTGGGCTGCCGCTTTCAATTCCGCCCGCAGATAAGAGCAGTATGGTTCAGTGACATCAACATGTGCGCGATGGACATCATTATTTTCAAAAAATGTCAACGGCCGATTTTTAGTAAAATCCAAAAATTGATCGATGATCACCAATGAACCGGGTCCCAAATCCGGTTGTAAACTACCAACCGCAGTGGTTGCCAATATTCTTTTAACACCAAGCTCCTTTAAACCCCAAAGATTAGCACGATAATTTAATTGGTGCGGTAACAAAGAATGACCGGCTCCATGACGTGCCAAAAAAGCAATTGATTTATCATTAAGCCTTCCAATGATAACATTGGCCTTCCCATATGGTGTAATTAACTCCTGATTTCGAGTCTCCGCCAACATCCCGGGCTGATAAAAACCAGAACCGCCAATCAACGCTAAGCTAATCTGCTCCATCTTTTTTCCTCCTTAAGAATTCTTGGGATTGCGCTTGATACCTGCCAGTTTTTGACGTAGTTGTTCCTCAATCTTCTCCGGTAACCTTACTAGTTTCGGATATTCGATCGAATCACTTGAGTTTTTTACACTACTGTTACTGCTCCGGATCGAAGTTGGGATATATGGTTCCAACCCTAACAGGTCATGAAGGATCACCAGTGCACCTTCTTTATCAGGGATTCGCCCTTTACCGGCAGTGTCCGGATCCAACTGCGGATTGGGTGGTAACGGTGAACCAACACAAGACGGACACCCTGAATCACACTGACAACTAGTGATTAAATTACAGGCTGCCAAACAAACTGCGGCTACTTTCTCAAACGAGCGATGGGCAAATCCGATGCCACCCGGATATTTATCATAAACAAAGAGCGCCGGAGCGCCATGATTAGCCAGATCAACAATGGATCCAATATCACTGGTATCACACATTACTAAGAATGGTAAAACTTCGGTAAGCACATTCGCTATTGCCAGCATACTCTCGACCGGGTCCTTGCCAAAGCTTTTAACCAGATTAAGGGTTGATGGCGGCGGCAGTAACCAAAAAGCATTGGTCTGCATCACCTGCGGTTCAAGATCAATCTTCCCAAATCCGATACTGTCCCGGGAACCGAACTTAATCTTACGAAACAGGTATGGTTTGATCATCACCTCAACCCCGCCAAATCCAACTGTTGCCTTCTCCAACTGCTGTTCGAGATCCGTTGAACAGACGGTTATCTGTACTTCGGTAATTGATTGGGTATAGTAATCAACCTCCAGTTTTTCAACATAAGAGATCTTCTGGGGTACATTCATCTCTTTGACAAAGTAGGTCTCACCATCATGGAGATAGATCGCTTCGGTATAAATCTGCTGATAAGCGCTTAACTCATCCAGTGTCCCGATCACTTTATTGTTTGAGAGATCGACAATACTAAAGACATTATCAGAAATATTCCGCAAACTAACATCTGCGGCCGGAAAACCGGTAGTCCGCCAGTACCACTTAGCGCCCATCTCCTTGAGTTGCCCTGCCTCACCCAGCAGTTCCATCAATGCCAAAGCATATTCGCCAAACTGATAACAATCACCGGCTGTCAATGGTGCTTCAAACGCAGCACTTCGCAAGTGTCCCAATAAGATATGAGGATTGTTGGGATCGATCACTGCGGTTTCCGGATTCTGTTCAAAAAAGTAGGCCGTATTTTTAATCAAATACTGGTCAATCGGATTTTGATGCGGGATAAAGATCACTAATGAATCTTCCTTCGCACGCCCAACCCGACCTGCTTGTTGCCAAGTGGAAGCAATTGTTCCAGGATACCCAACCACCAGACAAGCCTCCAACTGTCCAATATCAATTCCTAACTCTAAGGCATTGGTACTGGTAACTCCAAGGAGTTCTCCTTCAAAGAGTTGTCGTTCAATCTCACGGCGCTCTTCCGGTAAGTATCCACCGCGATAAGCGCGAATCTTTTTCGCAAGTGAAGGGCTTTGCCGCTCCAGTTGGTCCTGGACATAACGATAGATCAGCTCCGTAACCACCCGGGCTTTCGCAAAAGTAATCGTCGGGATCCGTTCCTTCAGTAGTTCCGTCATTAACTGTGCCGCTTCCGAGTTGGCACTTTTCCGTTCGGTCTTACTTTCGTCCAAATGCGGCGGATTCCAGAACACAAAATACTTTCTGCCGCGCGGTGCGCCATCGTTATTGATCAGTTGCATCTCACAACCGAGTAAACTCTGAGCGTGTTCTAAAGGATTATTGATCGTTGCCGAAGTAGCAATGAAGACCGGTTGACTGCCATAGTGGCTGCAGATTCGTTTTAAGCGCCGGATCACATTAGCAACATTAGAGCCAAAAACCCCCCGGTATGTATGGACCTCATCAATCACAACATAATGTAAATTAGCGAAAAACTGCGACCATCCCGGATGTTTGGGCAAGATCCCCTGGTGTAACATATCCGGATTGATGAGGATAAAATTTCCCGAATCCCGTAACCGTTTCCGGCTGCTTACCGGAGTATCGCCATCATAAGTGCCCATCACCGGTTTTAGTCCGGTGAGGTTTTCAGTAAGACGGAGCAACGTCTTCAACTGGTCTTGGGCCAACGCTTTGGTAGGATATAAAAATAAAGCCCGGGAACGTTGGTCGTTTACAAAACGCTCCAAAACCGGCAGATGGTAACAGAGCGTTTTTCCGCTGGCAGTCCCGGTAACTACAACGGTATGTTGACCCTCTCTAATGGCATTGATCGCCGCCGCTTGATGCGAATATAGTTTTTCAATTCCCCGTGCTAACAGCAACCGTTGGATTGTCTCCGGTAATGGTGGACTGACATCCCCGTAAACTGCTTCGCGGCTGGGTAACTCTTTGATAAACGCAATTTGTCCTTGATAATATTGATCAGAAGTTAGTTTTTTTAAAAATCGCTGTACGTCCATCGTCCACCAACACAATCATTATTTTCTTACATTACAATTCTACAGCAACAAAAGCTTACCTGCTACAAAATAGAATCTTGCATAACGGATTAAAAGATAATGATATTTTTAACCAGAGGAGTTCCGCCAAAAATAAAAAAATAAAAAATCTAAAATAGAAGTTTAATCTTTTATTTTTTAACATATTCTGATAACCTATTATTGTCAATAACGAAAGAAGATTTTACCACGTTACAAATTAAGCGCCTTTACATCAGATTTTTTGATGTCCGTTGGGTTCGATTTACTCAGATATCATGTCACATTTGCCGATACATTTTTTTGGTATTGATTAAATATTAAAATTAAGGGGCTATCAACATGGAAAGAAGTATTTTCGATAAAGCAAGAAAATGGATCTGTTTTAACGCCAGACCCATCGAGCGGGCCCGGTTCCGGTATCTATTTGAGAATGGGAGCCGGGAAGCCGTCTTGGCAGCACTTGCAGAGTACCAAAATGAAGACGGTGGCTTTGGACATGCTTTGGAAGCAGATTGTTTCAACCCTACCTCTTCTCCGGTCCAGACCTGGGCTGCAACCGAAATCCTTAATGAGATCGGCCTTTCAGAAGGTCATCCAATCATCCGGGGCATCCTGGCCTACTTAGACAGTGGCAAGGACTTTAACGGCAAATTCTGGCTCAATACCGTCCCTACCAATAACGACTACCCGCATGCCCCATGGTGGACCTACAACAGTAAAAACCATAATGCAATTAATTACAATCCAACCGCTGCCTTGGCAAGCTTTGCTTTAAGATTTGCCGCCAAAAACAGCAGTTTGTACCAAAAATGCTATGCGATCACCAAGGAAGCGATCCAATATCTGCAGAATACGGACAACGGTGCTGAAATGCATCTCCTGGCCTGTTATGTCAGAATGACCGAATATTGCCACCAAGCAGGACTGACTGAGGAACTGCAGATCGTGGCTGTGGAAAAGCTCCTGGTAGAGAAGGTCAAGAAAGCCTTAACCTGGGACCGGGAGTTGTGGGAGACGAATTATGTCTGTAAGCCTTCAAATTTCTTTACCAACAAAGAGAGTTTCCTCTATCAACACTTTGCAGAATTGGCACAATACGAATGCGAGTTTATCAGAAACACCCAACTTCCGGACGGTACCTGGACAGTCAACTGGCAGTGGGGGGGTTATCCCGAAGAATGGTGTCTTGCAAAAAATTGGTGGAAAGCACACCTGATCATCATGAACCTCAAGTTTTTACAGGAAATAAACGGAGAGCTTCCTGTGAAAAAACCGCCGATCAGAAAACTATACTGCATCAATTTACATACCGCACAAATTGAAAAAATGAAATCATTCTACCACGATCTCCTGGAAATTCCCATTACCTTCCCGGGATACAATAACGAACTAGACGGGATAAAATTTGGCTTCGATGCTGATTCACTCCAGATCTGTCTGTGGAAAGAGGAATACTGGGGTAAGGGCAAAGGCCCAGTCGAAATTGCCGTCCGCGGCAATTTGGAGGCAATTGTACAGCGGCTGGAAGAGAAGCAGTATCAGAACTTTAAGCTGTTGCATGAAAGTTACGGAGACTGCCTGATCATCCACGATCCCGACGGCAACCAATTAACCATCATGTAAAAATAGAAAATCTTCAACAAGCGAGCAGCTCAACTAAACTGCTCGCAATCCTTTTATTTCATACCTATTCAAACAGTAACTCTCACACACAACAAGCAACCAAATCTTCAAATGTCTCCCTCCGGCGGATTAAACGGTCGTCCCCATTCTGATCGATCAGCACCTCTGCCGGCCGCAACCGGTTATTGTAATTGGAACTCATCACATAACCATAACCGCCGGCATCCATTACTCCGAGAAGATCCCCCTCTTCAATCAACGGCAGTTCGCGCTCTTTCGCCATAATGTCTCCTGTCTCACAGATATTGCCCACCACGGTCACCGGTTGCAGTTCTGTCCTTGACACCACTTTACCATTGCGGTAGACCTCAAGATCATGATGGGAATCATACAGCGCTGGGCGAATCAGTACATTGAAACCCAGATCAGTCCCGATATAGGTCGTGCCGCCATTTTCTTTGTGTGCGTAAACCGTCCCTAAGAGGACACCGGACTCGGCTACCAAATAACGTCCCGGTTCAATCTTAAACTCAACTGCAGGATTATAGGTTGCCCGCCAATTGCTTAACAACCCGGTTAATTGGGTGCATAATTTGGTTAAATCCAACCGCGCCTGACTTTCCTGTTTCCGATATGGGATTCCAAAACCGCCACCAAAGTCAACAAAGCTTAATCCTTCAAATTGGACTGCAATTGCTAACAACGCTTTAACCCCATCCAGATAGGGTTTCTCCTCCAAAAATAATGATCCGATATGTTGATTGATCCCGATCAATTTCAGGCGATAGCGGGCCACTAGTTCTTTAACTGCTGCAATCTGCCCCGGATTAACTCCAAACTTCGTCTTCGAACCTCCGGTCACTACTTTTTCATGATGCCCAGCACCAACCCCGGAATTAAAACGGACTACCACTTCACCCCCGGGATGAAGCCGTCCCAACCGTTCCAGTTGCGAAAGCGAGTCGACACTGATCTTGATCTTCTGATCAATCGCATACTGCAGTTCCTGATCGGAAACATTGTTCGGAATAAATAAGATCTGTTCCGGTTTAAATCCCGCCTTCAACAGCACATAAATCTCTCCCGGTGACATTGCATCCGCATCCAAGCCTTCGGACCGGATGATCTTTAATAATTCCAAATTGGCATTGGCTTTCGTTGAATAATTAACCCGAAAACCGTCCAATGAGACCAACTCCTTCATCTCCCGGCAGCGCTGGCGCAAGATCCGTTCATTATAAACATATAACGGGCTGCCATATTTAGCGATCAACGCTTGCGGGTCAGTCTCCCCATAAAAGTTAGTCAATTCAGTAACTGCTAGCATAATAATACCTCCAAATTTTAAACTGAACGTTTAAAAGATTAATACTTTTTTGGAAGAAAAGAAGATAATATTACCCTTTCCTGCCAAGCAACTCAATCTCATTAGTAAGCGAATCCTTAATCAGAGCGACTAAAATCTGATTTTTCGAGTATATACAATTGGCCTTCAGATTGCTTACCCATTCGCCCGTTAATACAACTGTCGAATCAGCTATCAATCTGATTTGACCGGGGGTTTTATTAGTAAGATAGACTGTTGCAGTACCCATTTGAATTAATTGGTCCGTAATTAGGACAACTTTCAGCCCTCTTGATACCGCGGCCTGAAGCTCCTCATAAACCAATTTCAGTTCAGTATTACTCAAGGACAGATAGATACGTTTTTCAGCCTCATTAATTATATTTTTAACCTTATGCCTTACCTGAATATCACCACTGATCGTGATAAATGGGTCGGACTCCTGCTTCAGTTGAGGAGCATGAGCTTCAATATAGTCCAATAATTGTTGATACTCGCGCTTTAAATTGAGGCATAATTCCTGAGGTGGTACCGGAGTATAGCGGACAACCTCACCATCAATCTTCCACGCCGCTCCCTTTTCTACCAATCCGGCCAAGGTTAGATAAGCGTTTGAGCGGGAAATCCCGGAAATTTTAGCTGCTTCATAGCCTGTGAGTTCCCCCTCTTGACACAGAGTTAAATACAATAATGATTCATGTCTGGTAAAGCCAGCTTTAATTAAAATTTCAACAATCTCCATCAATCTCATTCCTATTTAGTGGTTTTATTTAGTACCACTATACTACAATCATGAATCGAATGTCAACTCTTAGAGCAACAAAAAACGTTTTTCCATCTTTGACGAAGGCAGGAATAATTATTGAAATCGAGAATTATTGCAAATTATGGAGGTATGATCTTGCGGAACTTGAAATTAATTCCACTGATTATATTAATTTTGTTGGTTGCTTCCTGTAGTCCTGTCAAACAGACCACCAAGAGTTTTTATTATTGGAAGTCGAATTTCAACCTGCAAAACGAGGATTTAAGCACCTTACAAAAGCTGCAAATCAAGCGACTTTACATCAGATTTTTTGATGTTAAATGGGATCCAACATACAATGCTCCGCTTCCCACTCCGGCAATCAGCTTTCAGACTCCGGTCCCGAACGATATTGTTTTGATACCAACCATCTATATTACCAATGAGACAATTAACAACTGTCCGAGCGGACAATTAACCGCGCTGGCCCAAAATATTGTGAAGAAAGTCCGGCAGATCCAGATGAACAATCAGCTTCCTCCATTTCCCGAAATTCAACTGGACTGTGATTGGACAAAAAATAATCACGAGAAATATTTTACCTTATTAAAAAGGATTCGCAATGAATTAGATAATTGGAGCGCTGAAGAACAATTAACCACAATTGAGCTTTCAGCGACCATCCGCTTGCACCAAATCAAATATCCCAAACAAACAGGAATCCCACCGGTCACCAAAGGGGTTTTGATGTGTTATAACCTTGGGCATCCCGGACAAGCCGGAATTAAAAACTCGATCTTAACCTATGATACTGCAGTTACCTATCTCAATCGCGTTTTGAAACAATACCCGTTACAACTTGATGTCGCGCTTCCAATCTACTCATGGGGTGCGGTCTTTCAAAGTGAGCGCTATACCGGTCTGATTAACAATGTAACCATTAATAGTTTAGTAAACAACCCGAACTTCAAACGGATTAATGACAACACTTTTATCGCAGTAAAAAATACCTACTTAAATCAATCCTACATTTACAAAAATGACCGGATCCGGATTGATGAAAGCGACTACAAAGAAGTGCTCAAAACCGCGAAGTTTATCAAAAAAAATCTTAACAATAAACATCCTGCAACCAACGTAATTATTTATCACTTTGATTCAGAATTGATTAGGAGGTTTTCGTATGAAAAATTACAAACCATTTTTAATTCTATTAATTAGTCTTTGCTTTGTCACAAGTTGTTGGACACCGCTCATTCAAGGTTGCGCTGTTCCATCATACGAATCAGTTGCTACTAATGAACTGGTACCATCGGACATCTCTTTTTTCCCTTCGCAGTTTGGCAGTGATCCTTTTTTAAAACAATATCTCTTCCAAACGCATTGGGAAGCCCATAAGAGATCAGACGGTGATAACAATCAGGCTGACTACGATCCTGAACCATTCAAGACTGCTAATCTCCGTGAGTGGCAACAGTATATTAATGTTAAAATTGAAACCAAAGCCATTGAAGAAGTGATCTATAAAACCGAACTAAAACAATTAGAAGCAATCAAACAACGTGTTATAAGTAATCAACCCATTCCAAAGTCACCAAACTCTTTTTTAAATTACTTAACCAACATTTCGCAACTGGATACTTTGGAATACTTGATCTTTGCCAAAAAATGCGAACCGTTTGCCTACTTTGCTGGTTGGTTCTGGGATTTTGAAGAGGAAATGAAGAAGATTCGTGATCCACAAAAAATGCAAGTACTGATCGATGAAGGTTTAGCCAACTATCAAAGGACCACTAATCCTTTCTTAAAGCTGCGCTATGGATACCAGATCGTCAGACTGGCCAATTATGCCAATAAATCCGCCGATTGCATCCGCTATTATGACTCACTGGTTGCCACGCTCAAACACGAGAGTGCCTACCGTTTTCATGCCCTGCGCCATAAAGCCGGTGCTTTCAAGAAATTAAGAAAAGAAAGCGACTTTTTAGTTTATACTTCATTGGTTTTTGATCAGGCGCCTCTCTTAATGAACGAAGCAATGATCGAATTCTATCTTCCTACTCCAAAAGTATGGCAGGAAACGCTCGCAAAAGCCGGCAACAATCACCGAAAAGCTACCCTGTGGTTAATGTGGTTTTTAAAAGATGAAGGACGCCTCAATCTGGAACCATTGACCCAAGTCTATTTACTGGAACCTAAATCATCACGGTTAGAGTTTATGCTGGTCTATTATATCAACAAGTTAGAAAAAGCCTTACTCACTTCTGATTTCTTCTTTTCACAACTAACTCCAAGTGAAGAATCGCTCAATTACATCAGAGACTTACGAGAATTTGTGATCAACGTCGATCAGAGTCGCATTCGCCGGCCAGCCTTATGGCAGATGGCAGCCGGTTATTTATCAATCTTGCTCAAAGAATATGAAACTGCTAAAATACATTTTGACCAGGTTGAACATATTAAAACTGATGATACCTTCACCCCATGGTTAAATGCTTTCCGGGGTCTGATCGAGTTAGCTAAAACAGACCGAATCAGTGAAGGGCTTGAGACAGCAATAGCTCCGACACTTCGACAATTTAGAAACTACCCAGAGCAATATAATAATACAATCATTTACCGTTCCTACCTAATCCTGATGGCGCAAAAATACTTCAGGGCCGGACAGTTAGCCAAAGGATTCTGCTGCATTGACCAAACCGGTTATGGTAATTTAGCCACTTCATTTTTGATCAACCACTGCGATCATCAATCTTTAGAACGAATCAGTAACTACATTACTAATCCCGAAAAGACAGTGTTTGATCGTTTCCTGACCAGTAATTTGATTAATAATATTGATGACTTGTATTATATTAGAGGCAGTAAATACCTCAATGAAGGCAATTACTCTGAAGCTTTAAAATTTCTGGCTAAAATACCGCCTTCTTATTGGAATGAAATTAATCAAAACTTAATCAATACCAGTTTTGAAACCAACTATTACAATCCTAAAACCGGTTTATATCGTTATCCAAAAGGTCAAAACGAATTCCCGGCAATCTCAAAGTACGAATTCGTAAAAAAGATCAATCAACTGTTAGCAACGGCTGAAAAGCACCCTGATAAAGCAGATCTCTATTATTACCAAATTGCCAATGCTTACTTTCATTCAGGCCAATGGAGTTATTACATGGTAAATCTCGATTATTATCCTTCATTTGATTTTTCGGATGATAATCCCCGATACCCGTTCTATCTTGAAACATTCTCAAGTACTAATTTTAACCACTATTATTCTGAATGGGCTAATCGTAAAAATGCCTGGTACTTCTATGATAAGGCAATGAAAGTCAGCACTAACAAGGAGTTAGCAGCGCGCTGCTGTTTCCTGGCCGCCGCCTCCCAAACCGAATTTTCAAGGCAGGAAGCATTTACCCCGGAAGGCAAAGGGAAAGAATACTACTATCAACTATTGGCTGAGCAATACTCCGATACCAGATACTATCAGGAAGTACTTCAAGAATGCGCTGATTTGAGTAATTATCTCAAAGGAAAGAAATAAATTGATAATCAAAATAGAAACCTTCGCCCACTATATAGCGAAGGTTTTTTGCTAATATTAAATCATCATACCAACATATCTAATAACTTACCAATACCTGTTAGATCAGAGTTGTTATCCTTGGGCTTGGTAACTGTAGTCGTTTCTCCTCCTGATACATACACTCTGCCACAGTCGGGGCAAACATCTGTATGGATTATTACATTCTGCATAACTACTTTACGGCCTTCTTCAGCAGCCTTTGCTTGCTCCCGGACCACATGCTCCTGTTCGTGAGATGTAACCATAGCCGCTGCATTACTTGGATCCAACCGCGTCGGTGTCTGCATCGACACACCAGGATCATCCGAGTCATCCTGGTATTGCCGGTTTTTACATGTTGGACACTCTTTCACCTGCAATTGTTCCGACAGCTTGGTTGATACTGCATTGTTTTTGATCAAGCCCGCACCAAAATTAGTGTCTTGATTGATTTGAGCCATGGTATTCGTTGCAGCATTATTTTGTGGGTAATGAGCTTGATTTGGGCCAAAACTAATTCGACTATTAAAGTTAATCATTTGAACATCCCTGCCTAAAATGATTCCCTTACTATTATTATCATACAAAAATTAATATTTAACAATAATCCATAGGTCTCATTCCAGATTCTCCAGCTTCAAATTACCCGTAGCCAACAATAACTCGATCCACGCCAGGTAGTAAGAAGTCTTACTCTTTTCATACTCGGCTTCAGCATTTGCCAATGAAGTTTGGGCGTCTAAAACATCTTTTACCGAAGCCAGTCCACTGCGCAGCTTGGCCTCAGTGGACTCCAATAATAACTGATTGTATTTCAGCTGTAATTCACTGCTTTGTAAATTATCAGCCTGATTCATAATATTGCCGTAAGCTTCTTCAACACTATATTGAACGGTTTTTTCTGTCTTTTTTACAGCTTCATCCCGTTGGGCAACCAGTAACTGCGCTTGCTTGATTCGCTCTTTACGGACATTGCCATCAAAAAAGGTCCAATGGAACACCAATTTCACTTTTCCCCAGTCCGAATAGTCATCACGCTTCGAATCTTCCGGGTCACTCAACATCAATTTGGCATTGGTACCAATCTGCCATTCGCCAACTGAATTGTCACGGCCTAAATTCGATAAACTGAGACCCGCAACAGCATGTTCCCGCTCAAAATCCCAACTCAAAGTTATTCCAAGCTGTTCGGAGCGTTTCGCCAACTTTAAAAGCGTTGCGGCACTTTCTTTCTCCACTTGCGCCTTTTCTAACTCAATCCGTTTCGCTAAAGCTTCATTTAATAAATTTTGATACTCATCATTTCCAAACTGGGTTTTTGGTTCGACCAACTCCAACTCCTTAGCCGGATCGATGTTTAGCCATTGGCAAAACTTCAATTTAGCCAAATTATATTTATGACGGCTCCGCGCCAAGCTGGTTTTGGCATTGGCAACCTGGGTTGCCGCGCCCATCTCATCGGTAATACTGGTCAACCCTAATTTGGAACGCGTCAGGACCTCGTCATAAAATCGCTCGGCTCTCTGAAACGACTGAGTAGCAATATCCAGATCGCGTTTGGCTAATAATACGTCCTGGTAAGCCTTGATCACTTGATAAATCAAATTTTGTTTCTCAATATCCAGAGCTAATAAATCCCGTCTTAGATTATAAGCAGCAACTTGGTCCGATAATGACTGAATTCCCAACAAGTTTGCTACGGGAACTTTTTTCTCCGCATTTAAACTGATTGTACTGGAGTGCTTATCATCATCACTGGTTGTTTCCAGTTGTGAATAAAGCTGAAACCCTTTACTTCCCATGGTCTCCCGGTAACTGGATTCGGCACTGGCTTGTTTTTGGAGAATGATCCGCCCGTCTTCACTGTTTTCAAGGGCCAAGGTGACAGCTTCTTTGATCGATAATTGTTCAGGAGTTTCAGCTTGAGCAGGATTACCAGTAATTAATAACGTTAATCCTACTAGAAGAAAGATAATCACACTGATATTAACCGTCTTTTTGACAAACCGCTGCCGAAATTTAACAAGAAATTCTTCTAAAGCATAGAAAGAGAGCGGAATGATAATTAAGACCAAAATGGTTGAGAATGATAATCCTCCAATAACTGTCCGGGCCATTGGCGCTTGTAACTCTGATCCCTCTCCGATTCCCAGCGCTAATGGCACCAGCCCTAAAACGGTCGTCGCAGTGGTCATAAATATTGGCCGCAAACGACTGGCAGCACCGTCAATAACTGCTGTCTTGAGATCAATTCCTCGCTCCATTAACAGCCGGAAATAACTGATCATTACAATCGCATTGTTAACCACCACGCCACCTAAGATAATCAAGCCAATATATACCTGATTGTCAATCGCGGTATCGGTTAAGAATAACATTAAAATTACACCTCCAAGCGCAAACGGAACCGAAATCATAATTAATAAAGGGTCCAGAATCGATTCAAATTGCGAGGCCATCACCATGTAAACCAACGCCAATGATAACAAGATCGTGACGAATAACTCTTTCGCACTTTTTTGTTGTTCTTCATAATCCCCGGCATAGACCAGATTGACCCCTTGGGGCAGTTTTAACTGACCCAACTCTGATTGAATATCCTGCATCGCACTTGATAGATCCCGTTGGTCTAAACTCGCAGTTACGGTGATATTTCGCTCCCGGTCCTTACGTTCAATCGCTACCGGACCACTGGAGTTTCTAATCGTTGCAATACTGGAAAGGGGTACCACAATTCCGCCGTTACCGGCAATCATGATTCTTCCCAGGTCTTGGACCGACTGCTTATCAGAATCTTGTAAATTGACTTTTACTTGAATCTCCTGACCGCTTCTTCTGATAATTGTAGCTACTTTTCCCTCAATCCCTGCCTGAATGGTATCACCAATCTTGGCAGCGGTAATTCCCAAATCAGCAGCCCGTTCCCGATCGACTTCGATCACCAATTCCGGACGTTCCTCCTCACGTGAAATACTGGCATTGGAAATCCCAGGGATATCACTGATCTTAGCAACAACCAAATTGGCAACCTCGCGGCTGAGTTCCGGATCATGCCCCCGGACATCGATCGCAATCGGGAATTGTGAACCACCATAGAGCATCCGCATATTACTGGGAGCATAAATTCTGATTCTGGCTCCAGGAAATTTTAACCGTTGTTGTAAATCAGCAATTACTTGTGCTGTTGTCCGTTGCCGGTTTTTACGTTCGGTTAATCTTACAGTGATCGTAGCACGATTAACATTGGAACCACCCCAGCCACTTCCTACTGAAACTTCCATGTTATCCAATTCAGGAATGGTATCCCGGATTATTTGTTCCATATTTAAAGTTATCCGGTCAGTCTCCTCCAGCTTGGTACCGATCGGTAGATCAATCCGGATAGAGATCACACCCTCATCAGCTTGCTGGACTAACGTCGTTCCTAATAACGGCCACAGTAATAATATTAATCCAAATAGACCAACACAGCCAAGAATTACTGCCGTCTTATGCTTCAAAGCAGCAGTTAAGATCCGGCGATAAGTTTCATCCCATCGCTGTTGGACCTCAAGCAATTTCTTGACAATGCCATGTACTTCTTCACTAAAATCACGGGGTTTAAGGAATTTAGCACATAACATTGGAATTAAAGTGATCGCAACCCCTAACGAACAAAGTAGTGAAAATGTCACCATATATGATAGTTCTTTAAAGATGATTCCGGTTCGTCCTGATAAAAAAACCAACGGAAAAAAAACACAAATTGTCGTCAAGGTAGATGCAATAATCGCCGAACCCATCTCTTCAGTCCCTTGAAGCACCGCTTCGGATTGGGTTAGGCCTTCCTGGTTAAATTTATGAAAAATATTGTCCAAAACAACAATCGAGTTATCAACCAGCATCCCGACCCCTAGTGCTAATCCCCCTAAGGAAATCGTGTTTAAAGTCATATTCCCAAAATAAGCTAAGATAAATGTAGCTAAGATCGCAATCGGCATTGAAATACAGGTAATCACCGTTGCTCTGATATTATGCAGGAAGAGCAGTAAAATTAGCGCTGCTAAAATACCTCCGGAAATAAGCGAATTAACCACTCCGGACACAGATTGCCGGATAAAGGTCGAATTATCATTGAGAATCCGGATGTTATACTCCGGATACTGACGTTTAATATTATCCAATGCTTTATAGACCGCATCAGCAACAGCAACGGTATTCGATCCCGATTTTTTTTGAACTGACAATACTATTCCAGGATTTCCATCAATCCGAACCAAAGAACGCACTGTTTCGGCATCATCCAGAATATCAGCAATATCCTTTAAGAAAATGGGAACCCCGTCTCGCTGCGCAACAACAATTTTGTGGAGTTGTGCAACCTCCTTAATCTCTCCTTTGGTCCTTAAGAGAAAATCCATTGTACCTGAGGTTATATTTCCGGCAGGCTGGGTAACATTGGAACTCCGAATCGAACTGATAACCTGATCAATCGTTAACCCCAACGCTTGGAGACGGTCTTGCCGAAGGGCTACCCTGATTTGACGGCTGCGGCCTCCCCGTACATCAACTCCGGCAACTCCGTCAACGCGCTGCAGTCGAAAACTGAGCTCATCATCGGCAAAACTACGCAAGACGGTTTCCGCTACTTTTCCTGACAAGCCGATTGTCATCAAGGGCATTGCCGAAGGATCATACTTAAATAAGCTTGGTGCCCCGGCGTCATCAGGAAGTCGCCGGCTTAACCGATCTAAAGTTGCCCGAATATCATCGGTAACCTCATCCAGATCAGTCCCCCAGTTAAAGTTAACTGTAACCCGCGAACTGCCTTCCTGCGAAACTGACGTGATCGTTGTTACTTTATTAATCGAAGATAACGCCTGCTCAACCGGGATGGTGATCAGTTGTTCAATCTCTTCCGGGCCGGCGCCCGAATACGAAGTTGAAACACTGATTGCCGGAAAAGTGATCTGCGGATAGAGATCGATCGGTAAGCGATAATAACTCATTACCCCTAATAAGATCATCCCTAAAAAAAGCATTGTGGTCGTAACCGGACGCCGGATACAAAAGGCTGTTATTCTCATTGAGCGCTACCCCCCTTACGGGCAGAACGCTCACCTTCGGAACCCTGCCTCCGTTCTCTGTTAAAGTCAGGTCCTTTTTCCGACCGTTCGTTCTTTTTATTGTTGAATTCTGGTTTAGTCTTGCTCCCGCTGTTTTGACCTGGTTGAAAATTACCGGCTTTGGTTGGGCGACCTTCCAAAATCTGAACTGACTGGCCATCCTTCAGGACGTTTTGGCCGACAACAACTACCGAATCTCCTTCATCTAAACCATTAAGGATTTCCATCCGGCCTTCTGCCGTAATTCCGGTAGTAACAGGGGTAAACTTGGCAGTTTGCTCGGGAGTGACAATAAAGACACCCTGTTTGCCCTCTTGTTGGACTAAAGCATCCTGGGGTACAACAATTGAATCAACATTTTCTCCAACTACAACCTCGGCCGTACCAAACATTCCCGGGACTAATTTCAAATTAGGGTTAGAAATTAACACCGAAAAGGTTAACGCCCGTGTTTGCGAATCAAAAATTGGAGCAATCTCCTTTATCTTTCCTGCAAAAACCTCTCCCGGATAAGCATCGGTTAAAAACCGAACTTCCGTATCTTTCTTGATCTTTGCAGCCTCTCTCTGATCAACCGAAAACTTGATTTTAACATTATTTAAAGCAGCGATTGTAAAAATAGTCGTACCGGTTGTCAGATTCATACCGACCGATACATGCTTCTTCAGTACATACCCGGTAGCCGGGCTAACGATCTTGGTCTGTTCTAGCTGTAACTTTAATAATTGATGATTCTTCTGTGCCCCGCTTAATTGAGCTTTTAAAACTTCTACGGCAGTATTTGCCGATAAGTAAGCACTCTCCACATTATCATAGTCCCGTTGCGGAATATACTTTTTTTCTAACAATTCTAAGTAACGTTCTTGCTCTGTTTTGGCCTTGGCAAGATTTAATTCTGCCTGACGCAGATTAGCCTGATAAGTTGCTATATTCGCTTCACTCTGTTGGATTTGGAGACGAATATTCTCATCATCCATAACGGCAACCAGCTGACCGGCTTTAACCTCTTGTCCTTCCTCAACCAACAACGAGATTAACCGCCCGTTGATTCGGGGTTGAATCTGTATTTCCACATCTGGCGTTATCTCTCCGACTACCCGTAAAGTCTCAACAATGCTTTCCCGTTTAGCCGCCTGAACTCTGACAACAGCTCCTCTATCAGCTCGTCCCCGGCCGCCACGTCCACCTTGACCTTGTTGACCAGACTGACTTGTCAAAGCCGCTTTCTGATCAAGGTTAACTTTGACTTTATAGACAATAAGACCGGAAAATACTAAAAACAAACAGCTTAAAATGATAATCAAGCGTTTCATTGGTTATCCCCCTATAAGAATAAAAGGTAATTAAAACTATACTAACCAGTTTATTGTATAAAAAGAATGTGTCTATTTGGTGAACATTTTAGAAAAGTTGGCTGAATCCGCAACAGCAAAAAAAGGGAATTATATGGCAAAGGATGACGAGAAATTGATGATAATTATTTTTATAATTAACCTACAAAGATTACAAAACTAAAAAACAATATTAAGCAATGAAAGAGGTTCACTATGAACAACAAACTGCAAACAACACTAATTATTATCGGTTCGTTCTTCATCTTCTTTATGTTTGGCTTTCTCGATAATCTAAGAGGTCCATTGATCCCTGAGATAATTAAAGATCTCAATCTTCGCTACTCATTAATCGGCAATATGTTATTCATGCAATATATTGGTTTTTTGGCAGCAACTATTGGGACTGGATTCTTAAGTTATAAATTTGGCTTAAAACCAATTTTAACAATCGCGCTCGCCTTATTATTTGCAGGAATAGCTTTAATAGCGGGAATACCGCAATATTTTATTTTAATTATAACTTTTCTTATATTAGGGCTGGGTCTCGGACTCCTCGAAATCGCCTGCCACAATATAATTATTTTATCAATCAGTCAAAAAATAGGTATGTTTCTCAACCTTTTAGGTGTCTGCTACGGTATTGGTTCAATGCTGGCCCCGCTTTATGCCGGTTCATTATTGTCAAACGGCATCTCCTGGCAGAATATCTATGCTATCTGTCTCTTACCAATTGGAATTCTTTTATTGTACCATATTTTAATCCGTTTTCCAAAATTCGACCAAAAACAGGAACCGAGTATTCTTTCCCTGATAACTACTGCCTTTTCATCCGAAATGTTTTGGCATTATCTGGGACTTTGTTCTTATACGGCAGCTGAAATCGGGATTGCCGTTTGGATTGTTGAATATCTAAATGAAATTAAAGGATATAACCTTTTTTACAGTTCACTCGCGCTCTCTGTCTACTTTGGATTAATCACGGTTGGAAGACTGATTGGAAGCTTTTTTGTCGATCGAATTGGTCATTTAAAAATGTTACTGTTAGTATCGGTTAGCGCAATTTTCTCAATAACAATAGGAATCTATGGTCCGACTCAATTAGCCTTTTTACTTCCTTTTACCGGATTCTTTTTTGCAATAATTTTTCCGACAATTACAGCATCCTTTACTAACATAAAAAAGCCTAACATTCAAAATTACTTAGGTTTTCTATTCACTTTCTCCGGAATCGGCGGTATGATCGGTCCCTGGTTAATTGGAGTTTTAGGTGATCGTTATCAATTAGCAAACAGTATGGCAGTGTTAATATTATATTTAATGATTCTGGTAATCACAGTCGGAATTTTATTTTTCCTGGAACGCAAAACCAATGCCAAAAATAATTAACATTAGACAGACCAAAGCTTTTATTATCTTGGTTAAACAACCATTTCTAACCAAGTACAAACTGCGATAATTTGATACATTTAAAAAGAGGATCCAAAAAATGACTCATGATTCATATGAATATGAATTCACATAAAAATAATAATGTCTAAAAATCAACAATCCAGGCAACAATATGTTACGAATGTATAACTACGGAGGTTGACCTTGGATTCTACTCTATCAACACTCAACTTCGAAACCAATAATCGAGCTTTATCTGCTGAATTACCCAACTTTCAACCAATCTTTGAGGAAACAAACCAATTCTCCGAATTCCTGTTAAATATGCGCCGCAAAAATTGGGATTCATGGGAAGCGTTTCAGATCCATGTTCAAGGTGAAGAAATGACTTTAAGCAAAGGGTTTGAGGAACTATTAGTCTTAACGCATCTGCAGGAACATTGGCGTAAAAATGGATTTCTGCATTATCCGCACCAGATTGAAACAGTTAAAAAAGTGATCTCCCAATTACGCGGTCGAGCGATCTTAGCCGATGAAGTCGGATTGGGAAAAACCATTGAAGCAGCGATGATCCTTAAGGAATATATGCTTCGGGGCTTGGTAAAACGATTTCTAATTTTAACACCAGCTTCTTTATGCCGCCAATGGGAGGCCGAACTCCGGGAAAAATTTGAAATAAACTCTTTAATTGCACGGCGTGATTTTGAATGGTCGCAGTACAATCACTTGATTGCTTCAATTGATACTGCTAAAAAAGAAGATAACCGCAATGAAATCCTCAAACAGTATTTTGATATGGTAATTGTCGATGAAGCCCACAAATTAAAGAGCAGCAATACCCAAAACTTCCAATTTGTCAACAGTATTCAAAAGAAATACTTCTTACTGCTAACGGCAACTCCACTACAAAACGACTTAAAAGAGCTGTTCAATCTGATCACCCTGATCCGCCCGGGGCAACTGGGCAGTTACCGCAATTTTAAGAAAAACTATGTTGTTGATAAACGAAAGACCAAAAATGTCAATGAACTGAAAAATCTCCTCGGTGAAGTGATGATTCGAAATAAACATGGCGCCAATATCGGTTTTACCAAACGCAATGTCCAAAACATTCCCATTATTCTCTCGGATTTGGAAAGGGAGATGTACGACCGCACCACCGCTTTTATCCGGAACTGTTTAACCAAACGGACCAATGCCATGAGCGCATTACCGTTGTTAACGCTGCAACGGGAGATCTGTTCCAGTACTTTTGCCGCAATCATCACCCTTTATAAACTGGTCAATAAAGTCCAAATTGACGAAAGCGAACAGGAAGAAGCGGTAGCCTTATTAAGACTGGCACAGCAGATTAAGGACAATGCCAAAATGGCGGTTGTCGAAGAACTAGTCCGCAAAACACCCGAGAAAGTAATTATCTTTACCGAGTTTCTCGGGACCCAAAGCTACATCAGGACCAGATTGGAACAGGCCGGGATCCTGACTTTGGCGTTTGATGGTCATCTCTCTGCTTCAAAGAAAGAGTTTACCAAATATCAATTTAAAGAATTCCCGCAATACCGCGCTTTAGTCTGTACCGAATCAGGTGGCGAAGGAATTAACCTGCAATTTTGTAACACAATGATCAACTACGATCTGCCCTGGAATCCGATGCGTTTAGAACAACGGATTGGCCGGATTCACCGTCTTGGACAGGAACGGGATGTCTTTATCTACAATCTATCAATTAAAGACACCGTCGAAGAACATCTACTCAAATTACTCGATGAAAAAGTAAAGTTGTTTCATTCGGTGATTGGCGAAAGTGATCGTGTCATCGGCAAGCTCTGTAGCGGTAAGAGCCTGGAATCACGGATTATGGAACTGGTTTTCAAGTCAGAAACCCATGAACAGTTAAGCCAAAACTTCGAACAGCTCGGGGCTGAAATCGAAGCTCTAATCAATGAAGATACCCCTGATTGGGATGGTCTGCTTTAATACAAATACAAATCAAATCATATTTGTGTAATTTGGAGAATAAACATGTCGCAAGTTTTCAACTTTATCGTTGACTCCTTGAAGATCGCCGGAGCTCCTTACAACATTATCAATAACGAACTGATCATGGCGCAGTGTCAGGTTCAGGTGCCAAGAACCTTCTTCACTCCTGCCCACATTGAAACCTTAAATCTGCAAATAGTCTGCCACCCTGACCACTTAGCCAAATACCCCGGTTCAGAACTGGTCACCAAAGGTAGCTACCGGTTACAGTGGTTCGTCGATGGTATCAAAAAACGGGGATTGATCTTTAAAGGTTCGGTCCCTTATGAACTTGATCACCGGAAAATCGAACGTCAGATCAACAATCTGCTCAAAGAAGCTCCCCGCTTCTTTTATAAACAACCCTTACTTTACTACCAACCAAATTTATTGGTCAATTTTAAGATTGGTTTTGAAACTGATGAAAAGACTGAAGAACTCTATAGTCTTAGTATCAATTTGGTAACCGGAGAGATCGCTTCCAACCTGTTAAACGAATTAAGTAATAAAAGAGTAGTTACCACTCTACCCAAAAAACATCTCGAAAAACGCAAGATTCCTTACAGTGAAGGGTTTAAAGCTTTATCCAACCATTTAAAATGGCTCTTGCAAAATCATGATGATCAATGGATTGAAAATGCCAAATTACGGTGGCAGGAAGAAGTTAACTATTTAGAAGAGTTTTATCGCGGAGAACCCAAAGAGGATTTACATGCTTTTTACCGGCAGATCGCTGAGATCTATCGTAAATACCGTCCCATAATCCGAATCGAGATCATCAATGTAGCAATCCTTTATCTCCCGATCGTGATCTATACACTGGAATCATGGGAGGCAAACAAAGTGTTAAACCCAATTATTTATGATCCGGTCAAACAGAAGATTCGATGGAATGGACAATGACTTGTTAAGATTTAATTTTTATTAATATCCCAATTCACCATAATGATATAAAATAGCAGTTGCGGCAACCAGACCGGCGGTTTCCGTACGCAAAATCCTGGGCCCCAATGTAACCGGAATCGCTCCTCTGGCTTGGGCTTCCTTTACTTCTTCCAGCGAAAAACCACCTTCGGAACCTATGATCAGGCTGACTTCCTCCGGGACTACTTTCTCAGCTTCCAAGACCGCTTTTAACGAGCGCGTTTTTTCGCCTTCCCAGGGGATTAAAACCAGTCCGGATCGCAGTCGTGGTAACGCATCCTTCCAGTTTTGGACCATCTCCAACTCCGGAATTACTTTGCGTCCCGATTGTTCCGCAGCTTCCTTGATGATCTTATGCCAGCGTTCCCACTTCTTCATCCGGGATTCTTCATTGATCCGGATTGTACTCCGCTCACTGATTATCGGTTGAAACCGGGCCACTCCCAGCTCCGTATTTTTTTGTAAAATATATTCAAACTTATCAGCTTTCGGCAAACTCTGTACCAAAGTAATCCGAACTCTTGGTTCAGTAGGTTTATCAATCAATTCAACGATTTCCCCCACTGCTTTTAAAGGACTTAGCTCAGTGATCCTGACTAAAAACTCCTGACCCTTACCATCCAAAACGATAATTTGGTCGTTAACCTTTTTTCGAAGGACATTTAAAAGGTGATGGTGGTCACTGCCTTCTAAAACCACCTGATTACCGTTTATTTGGCTGGAAGGAATAAAGAATCGGGTCATGGTTATCTCCTTTTACCAAAGTCAATTAAACTGGCGAGCAATTAACAGCAACAATGGCACGCCATTCAGCTTCCTCTTTAACCTGTTGGATTTGAAAGCCATTCTGTTTCAAACTTAATTCGATTTCATCCAATCTGCCTTCAATGATCCCGGATATTACAAATAATCCTGACTGTTTAAGATAATCATTTACTTCCGGAATCAATTGCAAAATTACATCAGCAATAATATTGGCCACGACAAGATCGTACTTTGCCTGGGAATGCTCTTTCAAAAGATCACTTTTAATCACACTGACGGTATCTGCCAGATTGTTACGGACCACATTCTCAGTGGCAACTTTGACAGCAACCGAGTCAATATCAGAAGCAACCACACGCGCCGCTCCCAATTTGGCAGCTGCAATCGCCAAAATCCCGGACCCGGTACCCAGATCCAGTACATCTAAAGGCTGCTGAATCAACTCCTGCAATAGCTTAATACACAGACGGGTTGTCGGATGTGTCCCGGTACCAAACGCCATACCCGGATCCATCTCAATTACCTGTTCCGAACAACTTGGTTCATAAGATTCCCAACTGGGCTTGATTACAATCTTCCCAATCCGCTCCGGTTTATAATAAGCTTTCCAGGCGTGGGCCCAATCATCCTCACAAATCTGCTTTAATTCCAAAGTTACTTCTTCTTGTACCAGCTCTTGAATCTTCTCTTTCAAAAGTGTCACTTTGGTACCCAAAGTATCATCGACCGGAAAATAGGCTTTTATCGCATATTCGGACCCAATTGTATCTTTAAAGGTCTCATCGACCAACTCATCAACATCAAATTCTTTTGAAGCTAAAATTGCCGGATCTTCATGGACAACCCCTCCGGCTCCCTCTTCTAAAAACAACTCTGCCACCAAGTCTGCATACTCGGCAGGGACAACCACCTTCAACTCACACCATACTATTTCTGCCATCCAAAGCTCCTTCTGATTAATAAATGCACAATGGAATAAATTAGCTTCCAAAATCAGTTTTCCTGCTTTGAATTTCATTTTCTGTTTATCCATTGTTCCACATATATACACATCTTTATTTTCACTAAAAAAGAGAAAAATAAAGGCGTTGCTTCCGCAACACCCTATTATTTAAACGCATTCTTAACCTTATCAATAAATCCCTTCTCATCAGCATCCAACTTTTCGCCAAACGACATTGCCAGCTTTTTAAGGAGTTCCCGCTGTTCGCCATTGAGTTTGGCAGGAATTGCCACTT
This sequence comes from Bacillota bacterium, assembly GCA_029553165.1. Classification (GTDB taxonomy): domain Bacteria; phylum Bacillota; class UBA4882; order UBA8346; family UBA8346; genus JAKPCT01. The sequence continues at coordinate 33,146 of JAKPCT010000193.1, read as the reverse complement.
TTACTTTGACATAATGGTCGCCACGGCCATGGCCTCGTAGGTGAGTGATTCCATGTCCCCTCATCCGGAATGAGGTTCCATGTTGTGTTCCTTCCGGAATCTTTAATTCTACCTTACCATCAAGGGTATCAACCATAACCGTTGTACCCAAAGTCGCCTGCGTAATACTCAAGCTGATTTCACTGATCACATCATCGCCTTGGCGTTCAAATTGAGGATGTTTCTTAACATAGATATAAATATACAAATCTCCAGGTGAGCCACCCCGTAGGCCTGCTTCACCTTCACCCGCAACCCGCAACCGTGACCCGTTCTCCACTCCGGCCGGAACTTTAACATCAATCTTCCGGTTTTTACGGACTCTACCGGTTCCATGACATCCGGTACAAGGTGTTTCAATAACCTTCCCTTCCCCATGACAGTGTTCACAGGTCCGGACATTGACAAAACGGCCAAATGCCGTCGCTTGGGTTACCTGGACTTGACCAGTACCATTACAGTTAGTACAGGTTTTAATCGGTGTTCCCGGTTTCGCGCGATTTCCGCTACAGGTTGGACAGGTTTCAGTTCGCGGGATCTCAATCGTGGCATCCTTTCCAAAAGCAGCTTCTTCAAAAGTAATCTCCATATCAAAACGGAGATCGTTACCGCGTTGTGGGCCGTTTCTCCTTTGCGAACCACCCCGTCCGCCACCGAAAAACATATCAAAAATATCACCAAAACCATCAAATCCGAAATCACCAAAGCCACCAAAACCACCGGCTCCAAAATTAGGATCGGTAGCCGCATGACCATACTGATCATAAGCAGCGCGTTTTTGGGGATCACTTAAAACATTATAGGCCTCATTGATCTCTTTAAACTTTGCCGCTGCTTCTTCCGGATTGTCCTTATTAACGTCCGGATGATATTTGCGAGCCAGTTTGCGGTAGGCTTTTTTCAGTTCTTCTTCGGTTGCAGTTTTACTAACACCTAAAACTTCATAATAATCACGTTTTGACATTGTTTATTCCTTACTTTCTAGTTTTAATTTAAAACCAGATACCTGTTGAGGATAAACTCCAAGGAATAATTAATCCAAAGATTAAATCTCCCTTGGAGCCTTAAACTCAAATATCTTATATCTTACTTAACCAACAACTAATTGGTGCTTGCAATTATTTATCATCCTGAACCTTATAATCAGCATCTACTGTAGGTCCTTCAGCTTGAGGGCCATATCCGGTCGGTCCGTTATCCGGTCCTGCCCCGGCTTGGGCCTGGCCTGCCTGATTATAGATGGTTGCTGAAAGTTCATGTAAAACCTTCTCTAAGTTTTCCTTACGTTCTTTAATCTTATTAATATCTTTCGCAGTTACCGCTTGTTGCAGTTCATCTTTGAGATTTTTAATCTTCTCTACCTGCGCTTGGTCAGCTTTATCTCCGATCTCTTTTAATGCCTTTTCAGTACTGTAAATTAAATTATCAGCTTCGTTAATTACCTCAGCCTCTTCACGGCGTCGCTTATCTTCTTCAGCATGTGCTTCCGCTTCACGCATCATTCTTTCGATCTCGTCTTCTTTAAGACCGGATGAAGAAGTAATTGTAACCTTCTGTTCTTTACCGGTTCCTTTATCTTTTGCTGATACATGAACAATTCCGTTAGCATCAATATCAAAAGTAACTTCAATTTGAGGAATACCACGTGGTGCTGGTGGGATACCATCGAGTCTAAACCGGCCCAAAGTAATGTTATCCGCAGCCATGGGGCGTTCGCCTTGAAGTACATGAATATCTACTGCAGTTTGATTGTCAGCCGCTGTTGAGAAAATCTGCGTTTTTGATGTCGGAATCGTGGTATTCCGTTCAATCATTTTGGTAAACACACCATTAAGCGTTTCTAACCCTAATGAAAGCGGAGTAACGTCTAATAAGACGATATCTTTAACATCACCAACTAAAACACCGGCTTGAATTGCTGCGCCAATTGCAACAACCTCATCAGGGTTGACTCCTTTATAAGGTTCTTTACCAGTAATCCGTTTCACTGCCTCTTGAACTGCAGGAATTCTGGTTGAACCACCTACTAAAATTACTTTATCAATATCTTTTGCTTCCAAACCGGCATCTGCCAATGCCCTTTGGGTTGGTCCAACTGTTGCTTCCACCAAGTCTCTGGTAAGCTCATCAAATTTAGCCCGGGTTAAGGTCATGTCTAAATGCTTTGGTTCACCGTTAACAGCGGTAATAAATGGCAGATTAATTGCAGTCGTAGTTAATCCGGACAACTCAATCTTTGCCTTTTCAGCAGCTTCTTTTAACCGTTGTAATGCCATCCGGTCATTCCGTAGATCAATTCCGTTGTCCCGCTTAAACTCATCTGCCATCCAGTTAACAATCCGTTCGTCAAAATCATCGCCGCCTAAGCGATTATTACCACTGGTAGCCTTAACTTCAAAAACTCCATCACCTAACTCAAGAATGGAAACGTCGAATGTACCGCCACCTAGGTCATAAACCAAGATCGTATGATCTTCACCTTTATCCAGTCCATAGGCTAACGCTGCTGCTGTCGGTTCGTTAACAATTCTCAATACTTCTAAACCAGCAATCTTCCCTGCGTCTTTAGTTGCCTGACGTTGGGCATCGGAGAAATAAGCCGGAACAGTAATAACTGCTTTATCAATCTTTTCCCCAAAATAAGCTTCGGCATCCGCTTTCAACTTTTGTAAGACCATTGCCGAAATTTCTTGAGGTGTGTACTGTTTATCATCAATCTTTACTTTGTAATCAGTTCCCATCCGCCGTTTAATCGAGACAACGGTCCGATCAGTGTTGGCAACCGCTTGACGTTTAGCTACCTGACCGACCATTCGCTCGCCGGTTTTCGAGAAACCTACTACCGATGGAGTAGTCCGACCCCCTTCAGCATTCGGGATAACGACTGCCTCTCCACCTTCCATCGCTGCCATACACGAGTTTGTTGTTCCTAAATCAATACCTAAGACTTTAGCCATATATATGAACCCCCTATTATTAGATTACCTATAATATGTACGACTAACATTTAATTTTTTGGCACAGCTACTTTGACTATTGCCGGCCGAATCAATTTATCCTTATATTTATAACCTTTTTGGATCTCCATGGTAATCATCGGTTCAGTAACCGCTTCCGACTCTTCCTGCATCACTGCTTCGTGGACTTGGGGATCGAATGGTTGATTTAAAGACTCAACCGCTTCTAATCCTTCAGCCGTCAAAATTTCTTTGAATTGCCGCAGTGTTAACTGAACACCTTCTTGCCAACTACTATTGTCAGATTGTTCATTAAAGCTTGCAACCGCACGTTCTAAATTGTCTAAAACCGGCAAAATCTTTTTTAAAAGTTCTTCCCCGCCATAAATACTCGCCTGTTCAAGCTCTTTACGACTCCGGCGGCGAAAATTATCAAAATCAGCCTGCGTTCGGAGTAAACGGTTATATAAATCTTCTTTCTCTTGTTTTAATGCTTCTATTTCATTGGTTAATTCAACCAACTTTTGATTATCACCAACTGTTTCAGAAACATCTTCTTTGACTGTTTCATTTATATCTGCTTCAATTTGCTCATCAGTTTCCAAAACACTCTCTTCAACTTCTTTCTTTAACATTGATAACCTCCATAATTCTAGTGATTCTTCATTTTAATAATGTTATTGATTCTTAAGATGGCCTCACTAACTTCACCAGCGGTCTTAATAGCGAGATACTTAACGTCGAAAGGATCCCAAACTCCATTTAAAGCCAGATCCTCAACTCTTCCCGTATCACAATTAACCCCATATGAATAAGAAGGATCTTTGGCATTATACTCCAAAACTTCTTCGATCTTCTCCAGCGGATTAAATCCAGCATTAGAACAGATCTGCGTCATTGGCTGTTTTAATGCCTCAATGACACATTGATAACCATAGCCATTCATCCCCCGGACCTGATTCTGGGCTAACCGACTAGCAATACTGATTTCGGTACTGCCGCCACCGGGAACTACCCCACTACACAAAGCAGCCTGAACGGCTGCCGCAGCATCTTTAGCGATTCGTTCCCGTTCCGCAACAACTTCTTTCGTTGCGGCCCCTACAATAACTGTGACAAACTGACAATCAGAACTTCCATAAACTTTAATATGATTATATTTTTCATCAACAACGATTTCAGTTGCCGCACCAATAATCCTAGTTAAATCAGATTCTTCACGAAACAGACTGCTTTTTTTAATTGGTCTGGCGCCTGTTAATGTTGCCAATCGTTGTAACTCCTTCATTGCAACTTGTTGAACGGCAATCATCCCCAGATCCGTAATCAGGTCCTCAACACTCTCTGCAATCGAACGATTGGTAAAAATCGCTGTTACACCGATTCGGGCTAATTTTTTAATGTTCTCTCTTAAATCTTCCTGACTTTGGATCTGCTGTTTAAATCCTATCTCTAAAGTTAAGGCTTCGCTATCAACCTTAATCGGCTCTAGTGAATCGTCAATTATTACGATTCGTGCCGCAGTAATTCGGCGAGGCATCTCTTTATTCAAAGGTACTCTCTCAATGATCGTCCCCCGAATTAGATGATTTTCAGAACTTTCTAAAGCAATTATTTGATCGGCAAGTTTATAGCCTGGGTCATGCAATATTTGCTCGCCTACAATCTTAGCTGCTTCAACAATTAATTCTGCCAGTTCAGGATGGTTCCTCCCTGCAATCAGGGCGATCTGTTTGACAATCTGAATATTACTTTGATCAATCGTAACGACCGCATCTTTTAAATATTCAAGGGCATCATTAATTCCTAGTCTGATTCCTTCAATAACCTTAATTACTGGTACACCCTTAATAACCTGATTTACACCTTCATTAATCAAAGCTCCGGCTAAGATTGTGGCCGTTGTAGTTCCATCTCCAACCTGTTCTTCCTGATGTTCTGCGGCACTGATAATCATCCGTGCTGCCGGATGATTTACATCCATTGTCTTCAAAATCGAGACACCGTCATTAGTCACTATAACCGAGCCAAATTCATCTATCAACAGACAATCCAGTCCCTTGGGTCCTAAAGTACCTTGAACTGCTTCGGTTACGGCACGTACTGCACCGGCATTGACAATTAATGCTGCCAGGTGTTGATTGGTTTCCGGCTGTGTTGGTATCTCGTTCAATATACCACGTTCCTCCAAATAAAATATTAATGGCTATTCAATAATTATTATAATTTGCCAAAATTACTATTTTTATTTGGAACGCCGGCACATTTGTGTTAAAAATTCACTCAAAATAGCAGCAGTATGTTCAACAATGGGCAATACTTTAGCGTAATCCATCCGGGTCGGTCCCAGAACACCAATAACTCCAACCGTTTTCCCGGCAATCTCATAACTGGCTGTTACAATACTGCAATCATTAATCCCAAATGTTTCATTTTCATGGCCAATTTTAACCTGAGCACCACGTTGAACATGATTCGATAATAGCTTGTAAAGCTTCTCTTCCTCCTCTAAAATATCCAGTAATGGTTTGAATTTTTGAACCTCGGCAAATTCAGGTTGATTCAAAATCTTAGTTGCTCCGTCAACATAGACCCGTTCTTTGCCACCGGTACTACTGGCCGTAGCCCGTAACAACAGTTTAACAGCCTCATTATAAAACTCCTGATGAAATTCCAATTCTGACCGTATTTCGCTTAACAATGCTGATTGTAATTCTTTCAGATTGACGCCACGCAACTTCTTATTTAAAACCATGGAGATCCGGTCAAGATCGGAATCGGTGATTTCACTCTCAAACTCAATTACTTTATGTTCAACATAACCTGTATCAGTAACAATTAAAACCATGATTGTACTGTTTGAAAGCCTGACTAACTGAACATGTCTAAAAGCTGCCGATTCTAATTGGGGACTTAAAATTAATGAAGGATATTGGGTCATTTGAACTAACATCTTTGAGGTATGATGGATGATCATCTCCATCTGTTGTTGGTTTTTCTCCAGTTCACCATAAATCCACTCAATATCCTGATCAGAAAGTTGCTGTAACGAAATCAAGGTATCAACATAATAACGATATCCTTGTTCGGATGGAATTCTACCTGCTGAAGCGTGAGGCTGCTCCAGGAAACCACTCTCTTCAAGATCAGCCATTTCATTACGAATAGTGGCCGGCGAAAGACCAAGATCGTACCTTCGGGCAATCGTTCTTGAACCTACCGGCTCGGCGGATATAATATAATCATCTGTAACTGCTTTTAGAATTGTTTTCTTACGTCCATCTAACTCAGAGGCCATGGAAAGCACCTCACTTCGTAGTGAAAGGTTTTGTTAGCACTCTTTGATGCCGAGTGCTAATCTATTTAAAAAATATCACTGCTATGCTGGTTTGTCAAGGGGGTTTAACTTTTAAAATTAGATTAATAATTACCAAAACTCAACCCATCAAATTCACTTAATTAATCAATAATTTTAACTGTCATGACCAAACTGACAGTAACCGACTGATAATCGAATTACTGATCATCATCGCATTAGTTGTTAATTGAATTGTATTGTCAAAACGTCTGATCAGTCCCAGATTGACTAATTCATCAATTTCCCGTTCCAATCTCCCAAAAGATGTTGGCACCAACGATCTACGAAATTCATTTAAATTAACCCCATCTGCCAACCGCAGCCCCAGCATCAACCGTTCTTTTAAAGCCAATTGTTCATCTATAATTTCACTTTCAACAATTAACGATTGGTCATATTTTAAAGCATTAATATATTCCTGGGGATGATGGAGATTGCAATAGCGTTTCCCTTGAAAGGTCGAAAAAGCTCCGGCTCCAAAACCCAGATAATCACGCCCCAGCCAGTAATTCAGATTATGTTCGGAGCGAAATCCGGGCTTAGCATAATTTGATATTTCATAATGTTCATATCCTGCCAACGGCAGAGTCTCCATTGTATAAGCCATCATCGCTGCCACTTCATCTTCCGACGGTAATATAAATTCACCTGCTTCCACTTTAGCAGCAAGCTTAGTTCCGGACTCAACCTGAAGCGCATATGCCGAAATATGATTCGGACTTAAGTTTACTACCTTAGCTAATGTTTCTTTCCATTCCGTCAAGGTCTGCCCTGGCAATCCAAAGATCAGATCAAGACCAATATTATTGAAACCCACATCACGCGCCAAATGATATGTGAAGCAAAAATCATCCCAAGTATGGACCCTTCCAATACGTTTTAACAACTCATCCTGAGTGGCCTGTAATCCAATACTTAACCGGTTCACACCGGCATTCCTAAGTTCCACCAGTGATTGCAGATTGATGGTTCCCGGATTGATCTCCAAGGTAGTCTCAATCTGATCTCTGCTAAGAAAAAAATGCTCGCGAATATAGTTTAAGATATAAATTAAGAATTCAGTAATAAAGTAACTTGGTGTCCCGCCACCACAATAAATCGTTCTAACTGAACGGGACTGGGGCAAGTAGCGCTCTATCTCTTTGATCAGAGCCACTGTATAAGCTGACATCAAACTGTCCAGACCGGCGTAGGAATTAAAGTCACAATAATCACACTTTTTTTTACAGAAAGGAAAGTGAACGTAGATTCCAAATTCATTACCCAAAAGCCGGATCGCCTCCATCAATAACAACCAATGATTATTAACTATTTATTAATTGATCTCTTCAGGCAACTAATGTATATTGATTACAACACCAGCTACAATTGAAAGAGGTCGCTTAATCATGCCATTTAACCTGGGATCAAGAATCATTACCAATATTCCTTTAGCAGAATATCTGGCAACTGTCGCCGGTAATTTCCGGACAATTGAACTCCATGCCGATCCGCGGTATCTAACACCGCACTTCACCTATAACCAATCGCAAAAACAGACATTACGGATCTATCAGGAACGTTATCAATTTAACTTTACAATGCATGCTCCCTTTGTTGGCTGCCGTCTTGGCTCCGTTGATCCAACACTGCGCGAACTTTCATACAGCAAGATCTTAAACTGTATGCGATTGGCTGCGGAATTACAGATCAAACTGATCACTTTTCATCCGACAACGCTCGATCCCAACCTACCAGATCACATTGAAAATCACCGTTATGAGGAAGAAGCGATCGGCCGTTTACTTAACGAAGCCCGTAAATTAGGAGTAAAGCTTTTAATTGAGAACATGCCCGCTGATCCTGACTACCATCCTGGTACTGCTGATGGCTCACGTTTTCAGGAGTTATTATGGTTATTTCCAGAGCCAGAATTCGGTTTAACTTTAGATATTGGTCATGCTTTACAAGCAAATGTAGCAATTGATTCCCTACTCATGATGGATCGGGTATCACACTTCCACTTCCATGATAATGACCGTCTCCTTGACCGCCATTTTCCGATAACAGCCAATCTGACCTGGTGGGGAGATCTCATCAAAAAAATCAGCAAACAATACCCGAATACTACTGCTATATTGGAGATGACCCAGCTAAACGACCAAATACTTAGCCTTAATAATCTCAACCAATACTTGAAAAAACCGATTCGCCCCAAAAACAATAAAATACCTAAAATAACAATATAAAAAACCGGTTTTCCGGTTTTTTTACTGGTTAATTTTAAAACTTCACGCTGACTCTAACAGTCAAAAAATCGCCTTCTAAAAAATTTCACCCTTTTAATAAGCTTCTTCGATTTGAAGAATCGCTACCTAAAAAATATCACCCCAAATTGCGATTCTTCTAAAATAAATAGCCCCATCCTTGAATGAACCCGCCTACTAATATTCTTCTTCGAGTTGAAGAATTGTTTCTCTCAAAACCCACTCACTTCAAACAATTCTTCTAAAATGAGTAGCCCCATCCTTGAATGAGCCCGCCTACTAATATTCTTCTTCGAGTTGAAGAATCGCTACCTAAAAAATATCACCCTAAATTGCGATTCTTCTAAAATAAATAGCCCCATCCTCGATTACTCTTACCTATTTATTAGTCTTCTATCTTCAACACCGCTAAAAAAGCCTCCTGCGGTACTTCAACCGTTCCTAACTGTTTCATCCGTTTCTTACCCTCTTTTTGCTTCTCCAACAGCTTTCGTTTCCGTGAAATGTCACCACCATAACATTTGGCAAGTACATCTTTGCGTAAGGCTTTAACTGTCTCGCGCGCAATTACTTTATTACCGATTGCCGCCTGAATCGGAACCTCAAACATTTGTCGCGGGATGATCTCTTTTAATTTTTCGGCCAACTGTCGTCCCCGTTGGTAAGCTTTATCACGGTGCACAATTGCCGATAAAGCATCAACAATCTTTCCGTTAAGCAAAATATCCATCTTCACCAGAGCCGACTCACGATGCCCTAAATATTCGTAGTCAAGAGAAGCATAACCGCGGGACCGTGACTTTAACTTGTCAAAGAAGTCTAAAAGAATCTCGGCCAGTGGCAACTCATAGGTTAACAACACCCTGGTCTCCGTTAAATACTCCATATTCTTAAATGTCCCACGTTTTTCCTGGCACAACTCCATGATTGTCCCCACATATTCACTGGGAAGAATAATCGTCGCTTTAACATATGGCTCTTCAAGATGATCAACATAGTTTGGAGCAGGCAGTTCGGCAGGGTTAGAGATCTCCATCACATCACCATCGGTCCGAAAAACCTTATAAACAACACTTGGTGCTGTTGCGATTAAACTCAATCCATACTCACGTTCTAAACGTTCTTGAATGATCTCCATATGCAATAAACCCAGAAAACCACAACGGAAACCAAAACCAAGGGCAATTGAGTTCTCCGGTTCGAAAACCAATGAAGCATCATTTAACTTTAATTTCTCCAATGCGTCACGTAAGTCATCATAATCAGCATTGTCAACCGGATATAAACCGCAATACACCATTGGTTGTACCGCGCGATAACCTTCCAATGGGATCAACGCTGGATTATCTACAGTGGTAATTGTATCACCAACCTGAGTATCATTAACATTTTTCATTGAAGCAGTTACAAATCCAACCTCTCCGGCAACCAATTCGTTTGCCGGAACCATCATTGGTCTGAATGTCCCTAACGCGTTAACCTCAAATTCCTTACCGGTTGCCATCATTCTGATCTTATCGCCGACTTTAAGTTTACCTTCGAAGATTCTACAATAAGCGATAACCCCCCGATAGGAATCAAAATGCGAGTCAAAGATTAAGGCTCTTAACGGTAACCGTTGATCTCCTTTGGGCGGTTTGATCCGGTTAACAATTGCTTCTAAAATATCAATAATCCCTTCACCGGTTTTGGCACTGGTTAAAATACATTCTTCGGGCGGAATACCAATAATCTCATTAATCTCTGCTTTGACCCGATCCGGTTCCGCGCTGGGAAGATCAATCTTATTAATCACCGGAATGATGTCCAGATCATGTTCTAATGCTAAATAAAGATTAGCAATCGTTTGTGCTTCAACACCTTGAGTAGCATCAACAATTAACAACGCTCCGTCACAAGCAGCTAATGAACGGGAAACCTCATAGGTAAAGTCCACATGTCCGGGAGTATCGATCAGATTAAGAATATACTTTTGATTGTTCTTTGCCACATACTCAAGACGAACTGCTTGAGCCTTAATTGTAATACCACGTTCCCGTTCCAGATCCATCGAATCCAGGACTTGTTCCGTCATCTCGCGTTCACTTAAAGCACCGGTATATTCCAACAATCGATCCGCTAAAGTCGATTTACCATGATCAATATGAGCGATGATGCAAAAATTACGAATGTGTGTCTGTATCAAAAACTTCAATACCTCCAACAGATTCAAAATACTATCAAATTAATATTATATCACTCGCATTCGATCCCAAGCAACACTTAATTAGACTCAAACAATATTGTAACTAAAGCGTTAGATCATTTTAACTTCGTTAAACAGGTCAATCACCTTAGTCCAAACCGCTAAATGTCTCAACCCATCGTATATAAATGACACTGCTAAAAACAGCATAAACAGGCCACAAATTAACAACAGTTTATTATAAAAGCGTGATGATAACAGACGACTGCCAAATGTTATTGAACCTGAAACCAGAGTATACCAAATAAAGTCCGACAAAATATGTCCGGTAAAAAAGACTGCCACCCCAAAAAAACCATATCGGAGCGCCCGTTCAATATATGCCAAACCAATGATCGCCCACCATAACATCCAATAGGGATTAATCGTTGAAAGGAAGACTCCGGTAAAAAACGGGCCCATTGTAGTCAGTTTTGGTTGTTTTACCTCACTGACCGCAGCCTCCTCCGAATATTGATTATTACTTTGCTTCCGCTCCTTCCAAATTAAGTCGTAACCAATCAGCGCCAGGATCAACCCTCCAACCAGACACAGGCTGATCTTGACAGTATCATTATTTAAATATTTAGCAAAACCTAACAATAATAAAGTTATCAATGCTGTTTCTGCCAAGGCATGACCCAAAATAACCTTAGGACCAACCCAAAAACCTTTTTGATATGAAGTTTTAATTGTATAAGTCAATAGCGGCCCCGGAGCTAACGCACCGGAAAGGCCAACAATGAAAGCTTCAATAAAAAGCTGCAGTACTCCCATATCAAGTGGTCTCACTTTCGTAACAATTTATTCTTAATAATATTTATTACCATCTCCATCTCATTGATCTTCAACAGCCAGGCAGCCAGAAAATAAACAATAATTCCAAAGATCATTCCAAAGACAACGATCAATGCTGCCTCGCCATGACCGCTCACCGGTACAAAACTTATGATTATCCACTTGATAATCAAAATGGCCACACCCATTATCGCGGCAGCAATACTGGTTTTAATAAACGAATTGAAGATCGTCCGCCCGCGGATACCATCAATTTTACGTCTTAAAATGATTAATAAGGCAATCATATTGATCAACCCCATAATCGAGAAGGAAAGCGCAAAACCACCAATACCCATACCGGTATAATTCTTAAACAACCAGTTTAACAAAATACTGACTGTTATTGAACTGACACTGACTAAAACCGGAGTTTTAGTGTCCTGCAATGCGTAAAAAGCACGGGGTAATAATAAGATTGCTGCATGGGCAAAAATTGCAATACTATAAAACAATAAAGCATTAGAGGCCAAAATGGTATCGTGCGGTGTCAATTTTTGGCCTTCAAAGATCAGCTTCATGATTGGATAACGAAGGATAATCAATCCAATCGCTGATGGGATCATAATAAAAAAGATATATTTCAAAGCAAGCGCTAATGTATCTTTAAATGAGTCCATCTTGTTATCGCTTGCCAATCTTGATAACAGAGGAAAAAAAGCCATTGCAATTCCTGCAGCAAAGATTCCAATTGGCATCTGGATTAAACGGTTTGCATAACGTAAAGCTGTGATACTCCCGGATTCAAAAGACGAAGCCATGGCATTGGTTATCCAGATATTAACCTGCGCCGCCGATAACCCTACCAATGCCGGCAGGATTAATTTGATCATTCTAATAAAACCGGGATTTTTGAGATCAATATAAAATGGCCGGTAGTACTTACCGCCCCTGCTCTTTAAAAAACCCGCCTGGATCAGAAAGTTACCAAATGAACCTGCAACAACTCCTAAACCCATCCCTACAATCGCTAACTTTGGACCTAAAATTATAGCCCCTAAAATTATTGCTACATTATAAAAGTTTGATCCGAAAGCCGGCGCAAAAAAATGTTGATACGAATTGAGGATTCCGCCTGTTAATCCGGCTAACGCGGTAAAACAGACCGCCGGAAACATCACTCTGGTCAATTTGACCAACGATGCCATCTTATCCGCTGGAAAATCGGGTGCCTCCAAAAAAGCAACCCAATCGGCAAAAACTACTCCCAGGACAGTAAAGCACAACAAAAGCAATAAAGTGATGTTGATAAAAGTACTGGCAACTTTCCAGCCTTCTTCCTCTTCGCCCTTAGTCAGATACTCCGTAAAGATGGGGATCAAACCGGCCGAAAGCGCTCCTCCAACCAACAGATTATACATTAAATCCGGTATAATAAACGCTGAAAAAAAGACATCCATATTATAGGAGCCAAAGATTCTTCCAGCGACACTTTCACGGACCAATCCTAAAATCCGGCTCAACAAAAACATTAATGAGATCATTCCGGCAGCTTTTGCCGCCCGTTCAGTGGACTTCTCTGCCAACATAAAACCTACTCCTTTCACAAACTCTAACTATTCACCATAAAACGGTTTTATCCTGCAGGCCCAGTCCAATTTCATAACATATTAATATAAGTAACAAGTGTATCAAACCGGGTTCTAATCCAGAGATTAACTGCTTGAAATCGGAGCAGACAATGCTCTTTAATTGCAGTGAAATTAATGTTTCGTATTACTTTAGCATTGATCTGTTCACTGTGATGATCAATTATCTGAAATACTTTACTTTCAACCTTCATTAGATTAGTCGCTATTTTATGGTTAGCAAACTTCTCCCTGCCCAGCAGAGAACGGAGATTGCGGGTTGCAATCACCAAGCTAAACAAGGCAAAGATTGCTATTAATACAATTACCATTGTCATTTTTACAAATGTTTTCAATCGAACCTCCTTGAATATGTGTTTAAATTCTTTTTCGGTTGGAATGATTGTTTTGCAGGTTAACAAGACACTCAACAACTGCTTTAAAGTCTGTTTGATCCGGACTGGAAAGCCACCGAACCTGATAGAAGCTGTGTTGACGATTGACGATCAGTTTGCTTACTTTCCAATCATTTAACCGGTTACTGAATTGCAAAAACGCTTGGATTAACTCTGCTTCATCCAGTCTGACAGTAAAGTACAACTGATACTCAAAAAGATCATCCGCATCATTTACCTTCAATCCGATCACTGATTGATTGGTTTTGATAATTTCTACTAATTTAGTTTCTAAATTTTGGCCTGGTTCTATTCCTGTTAAAATTATTTCATTTGCCGAATTTACTGCAATTGCACTGATTTCTTTAATGAATGCCGGATCTATTCCCGGATAATATAGTAAATATAACTTTGCTTTGGTTGCATCAATTTCATTATTAAATACCGGAACAGTCCGCTCTGAATCCCAATCCAAATCAGAATATACTTTCAAATCTTCCGTTAACAGATTAAAACGCTCCGCAATCAAACGATAAGACAGTTCCCGGTTTAAAAGTACTCCGCTAAATCCTAATAAAAAAAAGATCGCCCCATAAAAAAGGTGGATCTTTAGTCTTGCTCTAAAAATCTTCATTAAACTACACCTCCTTAGATGATAATCAAATTCACTTCCATAATAAAGTGCTTTCACCTAAGTTAGTATGTTAAAAAAGATAATTTAGAACAAAAGATATTTAATTTAAATAACGAAATACTTCGTCCGGACTGATCGCCGGATGCAATGCAATATTAAGCGCTCCGGAAACTACTTTTGATAAATCTTCGATCATCACATCGATCTCTTTTGGAGTTACGATTAAACTACTCATATACGGGGACAAAACCCGTTCAATTATTGCCCGTTCATTTACGGCTTTAGGATGGACCAATGAAGGATCGCGTTTAACAATCTCAACAACTGCATCGTGAATGATCGTACCAGCTTCAACAACCGTTGGTACCCCAATCGCTATTACTGGAATACCCATTGTTTGGGGTGTAATTCCAATTCGCTTATTTCCCAAACCCGAACCCGGATGAATTCCAGCATCAGCAATTTGGATCGCACTTCCCACTCTCGTTGTGCTGCGTGATGCTAACGCATCAATAACAACAATAAAACCTGGTCGGGTTCGTTGAACCACACCCATTACAATCTCACCCGTCTCAATTCCGGTCGTACCTAAGACTCCTGGGGCAATTGCACTAACCGGGCGCAGTCCATCTTTCTTCTCCGGTGGTGTCAAATGGTTTAAGTGACGTGTTACCAGGATATGTTGAACTACTTTTGGACCCAACGCATCGGGTGTGGCTTCCCAATTTCCCAAACCGATCACTAAACAGGGTGACTCATCGGGAATCTTTAACCGGGCAATAAAGTTTTCAATCTCCTTCGCGACCAATAAGGCAATCTCTTCTTGCTTATCCCGATCACGGCTTCGTAACCCCGGCGCTTCCAATGTCACATAATTCCCTGGAACCTTACCTACACTTCGTCCAGCCTCTTCCGTCTCAATAATTACCCTGGTTATTACCGTATCGCCCATTTGTTGAGTCTCGGTCTTGACTCCATCCGGTTCCTTTCCGGCGCCACGCTGCATAGCCAACTCACGTGACTCTAATGCTAAATCAGTATGAATCTCTCCCAATAATTCAAGATACTCTTCCATTATTTACCCCCATTCTTGATTTCTATCAATCTCCACCCGGTAAACAGATTTAGTGCTTAACAATAATTTCTCCCAGTTTTTCAGGTAATATTATCTCCAGCAAGCTGGTGCTAAGATATAGTAGTATTATCCCCCCCAGTGAAAACTTTACTCCACCAAATAACCAACGGGCAATCGCTAATGCACCGATACTTCCCAGCGCACTAAGAAGACTTCGTTCCCGGTAATTCAAACGGTCACTGATTAAACACCTGATTCCATTGATAATTAATGCGCCTGATACTCCGATAAACAAAATCTGAAACCTTGACCCCGGATTAAAACCAGGAAAGAGTAAGGCGATAAAGATTAAAATCAATGTCAGAAAAATAATTCGAAATATTAGTAAAATTATTAATCACCTATGGAACAAATTTATCATTAAATCCGTCAAAGACTTATAATTAACACCAGTTATTTTTCCCATCCTTTTCAAATCTATGTATTATTTTGCTTTAATTATCCAATCGACTTCTAAATTGTTAAACATCGCCTGTATATGGTATAATTTGATTGGATAACCAAATTTAAATTCAGGGAGGTAATAATACTTGTTTAAGAAATTTAGTGTATTCTTCTTACTTATTCTTGTTTTAGCAATGGCATTAGCTCTACCAACTTTTTGTCAGGATAATCGTTATCGAATTGCTGTTTTACCATTTGATGATGGTTCAATACAACGCTGGTGGGGTAATGACTGGGATGTCGGTACCGGAGTTGCTGATGAATTGGTAACTGCCCTCTTAAATACCGGTCGTTTCAGACTAATTGAACGTGAACGAATTAACCATATTCTTCGCGAACAAAATTTTGGCGCCAGCGGAAGGGTCGATCCCCGATCAGCGGCACGAGTTGGTAAAATTCTTGGTGTTGATTATTTAGTAATGGGAAAAATAACCGAATTTACAACCGATTCCAAAGGATTTGCAGGAGTAGATTCATCAAAAGGTGTCGGCCTTGGAGTTAAAGCTAACATTGCCAGAGTAGCAATTGACGCCCGCCTCGTTGATGCCACCAGCGCAGAAATTATCGCTGCCGTAACTGGAAGAGGCGAAAAAAAGCAAACCAGCCTTGCTATTGTCAATAAATCAGTGGGAGTTGCTTTTGGCAGTAACGAATTTAAGAAAACCAGCCTTGGTCAGGCATTAAGGGATGCGGTGAACTCTGTTGCAGAACAATTGGCCGAACGTGCTTACGCCTATACACCGGCACCAGCTCCAGCTCCGAAACCAGCACCGGCGCCAGCACCTAAACCAGAACCACCAGCTCCAAAACCAGCGCCAAAGAAACATGACCCTCGTCCTACAGTCGCAGTATTACCGTTTGATGACGGTTCACTCCAACGTTGGTGGGGGAATCATTGGGATGTTGGTCAAGGAGTATCTGATCAAGTAATTACTGAATTAGTAAATACCAACAAATTCAGAGTGATCGAACGTGAACAACTTGATAAAGTATTAAGAGAACAAAATTTTGGTGCCAGCGGAAGGGTTGATCCCCGATCAGCAGCCCGTATCGGTAGAATTCTCGGCGTTCAATATTTAATTATTGGTAAAGTTACCGAGTTTACGACTGATTCAGAAGGAATAACTGCGGTTTCAAATAAACGAAACAAGAAAGCCGGTCTATCACTCAAAACAACTTATGCACGAGTTGCAATTGACGCCCGGATGATTGATACCAGTACTGCTGAAATTGTTGCTGCTGTTACAGGCCGTGGTGATAAAAAACAAACTAATGTTAAAGTAGTTTCTAACTATAGTGGAATTGCTTTTGGTAGTAACGAATTCCGGAAAACAATCCTTGGTCAGGCTTTGAGAGATGCAGCCGTTTCAACCGCACAGCAACTGGCTGACCGATATTAATGTTAGTTAGTTAGTTATACAACTAGTAACTCATGATTACTTGGTACAACACAATCATAAGCTAATCGATAAAAAAATTGGCTCAAATTAATGAGCCAATTTTTTTTAATTATTTAATTACTTTGAAGATATTGCAAACATCCGCCATTCATGGTAAAATATATTCTGTTGATTTTTATTAGAATATAGAGGTAATGGTGCCTGCAGTTTAAGGAGGTGAAAGACTTGCCAAATATTAAATCCGCTGAAAAAAGAGTGAAGATTTCTGCTGCTAATCGTGCAGTTAACATATCCAGACGTACTGCTTTAAAAACCGCATTGAAAAAAGTACAAACCTCCATTACTAGCGGGGATATTGCAGCTTCTCAAGCCAATTTATTAAGTGCCATTAAAAAATTGGACGAGGCAGTATCAAAAGGTTTGATTCATAAAAACCAAGCTGCTCGGCGTAAATCACGGTTAACTAAAAAGTTTAACCAACTTAAAGCACAAAATGCATAAAAAAAGGCCAAATGGCCTTTTTTATTTTAATATTTATTTTTGATTACAAACGCACATCAATTCCCCGGGATTTTAAGTAAGCTTTGGCTTCCTGAATGGTATACTCTTTATAGTGGAAGATTGAAGCTGCTAACACCGCGTCAACTTTACCTTCAATGATCCCATCAGCTAAATGTTCCAAATTACCGGCTCCTCCCGAAGCTATCACCGGTATCTTTACAGCTTCAGCCACCATTTTATTCAGCAAGTTATCATACCCATCCTTTGTCCCGTCACGGTCCATGCTGGTCAGAAGGATCTCTCCCGCTCCCAATTGCTCAACCTCTTTGACCCAATCATAAACATCGATTCCGGTAGCGGTCCTTCCACCATGAATGAACACTTCCCAACCTTGACTGGGATCTTCCTTGGAGCGACGTTTCGCATCTATTGCAACTACAATACATTGCGTTCCAAAGAGTTCAGCCCCTTCGCTGATCAACCGTTTATTCTGGATTGCCGCAGTATTAATTGCTATTTTATCAGCGCCTGCCAATAAAATAGCCCGCATATCTTCTGTACTGGCGATACCTCCACCAACTGCAAAAGGAATAAACACCTGCTCAGCAACCCGGGCCGCCATATCGACAACAGTCTTCCGCCGTTCGTGGGAAGCGGTAATATCCAAGAATACTAATTCATCAGCACCTTCACGGTCATAAAAAGCCCCCAATTCAACCGGATCTCCGGCATCACGAAGCTGTAAAAATTCGGTCCCCTTCACTACCCGCCCGTCTTTGACATCCAGACAGGGAATGATTCTTTTAGCCAGCATCAGATCACACCTCAATCTGTTATTACTGATAAACTACTTTAACTTAGCAAAATTATCAAGAATTTTTAAGCCAACCTGACTACTCTTCTCCGGGTGAAATTGGAAGGCAAAAAGATTACCATAACTGATTCCGGAACAATAATCCAGACCATAATTAGTCGTACATGCAATGACTTCCTGATTTTCAGGCACAACATAATAAGAATGGACAAAATAAACAAAACTACCCTGCGCCACACCATGCAATAACGGGGAATCATTCTTTTTGGTAATACTGTTCCAGCCGATTTGTGGGACCTTCAAATGGCTTTCCGGAAAGCGTAATACTCTTCCCGGCAAAATATCAAGTCCTTTGATTGCTGCTGTAGCATCACCGAAAAGTTCCGTACTTTCAGTAAACAACATCTGTAATCCAAGACAGATCCCCAATAAAGGTCGTCCGGAAGTAACTACCTCTTTAACAACCGGAACCATTCCCGCTTTTGTCAAAGACTCAATTGACTTTCCAAAAGCGCCAACCCCCGGCAACACAACCTTATCGGCCTCCAAAACCTCGTTAGGGTCTGAAGTTACTACTGCCTGATGTCCGATATATTCAAACGCTTTGGCAACACTGCGCAAATTACCAACACCATAATCAATTATTGCAATCATCTTAGAGAACACCCTTGGTTGAAGGTATTCCTTTCACCCTTTCATCTATTCTAATTGCCATCGCTAAAGCACGTCCAAATGCTTTAAAGATCGCTTCAACACAGTGATGCAGATTGGTTCCATCCAAAAGCCGGATATGAATGTTCATCCCTGAATGAGCGGCAACTGCCTGGAAAAATTCCGGAACTAACTCCAAATCAAAATCACCCAGCTTACCCTTACCAAGAGTATCATAATACTTTAGGTAGGGTCGTCCACAGAGGTCGAGCGCCACTTGGGCTAACGCGTCATCCATCGGAATCAGGGCATCGCCATAACGGTTGATTCCAGCCTTATTTCCTAATGCCTGTTGTAAAGCCTGCCCCAGTACAATACCAACGTCTTCAACTGTATGATGAGCATCCACTTCGAGATCACCCTGGACATCAACTTTCAAATTGAATAAACCATGCTTGGCAATATGGGATAACATATGGTCAAAAAAACCAATACCGGTATGTAACTCAAAACTCCCGTCACCATCAAGCTCCAGTTCCAATTTAATCTTTGTTTCATTGGTGTTACGTTCGATTTTCGCTGTCCTCATCAGATCACCCGCTTTGCTCGATTATTCATGATTTAACCTAACTGCAACCGCTTTGGCATGAGCATCCAGTCCCTCTACTTTAGCAATTGTAATTGCAGCCGGGCCATACTTGGCAACTCCGGCTTGACTATAAGAGATCAAACTCGATTTCTTAATAAAATGATCAACATTCAACCCCGAAGAAAACCGTGCTGTCCCGTTGGTAGGTAAAACATGATTGGTCCCGGCTACATAGTCTCCAATCGGTTCGGTTGAATAAGGACCAATAAAGATTGCGCCGGCATGTTTAATCTTCTGTAATTGATTCCACGGATCAGTGACCAATAATTCCAAATGTTCCGGAGCTGTATAGTTGGCCAGTTCAAATGCTTCGTCTAAATCTGCAGTAATGATAATTGCCCCTTTAGTATCTAAAGAAGCTTTGGCAGTCTCCGAACGTGTCAGAGAATTAAGTTGCTTCGCCACCTCTTTCAGTACCGCTTCTGCCAATTGTGGCGACGGAGTTAACAAAAAGACCCCATTTTCATTGGCAGGACCATGTTCGGCCTGTGACAACAGATCTGCTGCCAGATATTGAGGGTTATTATTTTCGTCCGCGATAATCAGGATCTCACTTGGTCCGGCCAACATATCCAGACCAACATAACCGAAGACCTGCCGTTTCGCTTCAGTAACATACTGATTTCCCGGTCCAACGATGACATCAACCGGAGCAATTGTTTCGGTGCCATAAGCTAAGGCCGCAATCGCCTGTGCTCCTCCAACCTTATATACTTCCTCAATATTGCACTCCAAGGCAGTCACTAATAAATACGGATTAACACCACCACTTTGATTGGGAGGAGTACAAATCACAATTCGTTTCACTCCGGCAACAACTGCCGGTAATGCATTCATTAATACTGATGAAACCAATGGCGTTGAACCGGCAACTCCGCCCGGCACATATAAACCGGCGGCATCGACAGGCTGATAGCGTTGTCCGAGAATAATCCCCTCTTCTTTAACAGTAATCCAATCTTTCGGTAATTGTTGCTGATGATATTCAATAATGTTATTCTTTGCTTGACGGATTGCCGTGACAAACTCCGGTTCAACCTTAGTCAAAGCATGATCAAACTCTGCTTTAGTCACTTTGATACTTATGGTATCAATTGTGACACCATCAAATTTAGCCGTATAGTCAATCAATGCCCGATCACCGTTTTTTTGCACTTCAGACAGTATTGCAGCTACTTTACTCGTCAAATCCAGCTGTTTTCCCGCCTGAATTTGTGGCCGGCGATTTAAAGTAGCTAATATCAAATCTTGCGAATCTTCTTTAGTTTTTAAAATTTTCATGTTCGACTCCAAAAGTATATATTGAAGATATTTGTCTCTAATAATGTGACTTTAATTTATCATACCCTTTTAGTCAATGTCAACGACGGTTGTGTTAAGATTAACAAATACCATTGCTAAAATTAATATTTATTTCAATAAACCGGTCTGTTTGATCAATCTGCCAAAAGCACGATCCCGGTCTTTTAAAAAATTATTCAGCTTCGGACCTTTCAAATATGATAAATTAAACCCATAACTCTCCATAAATTCAGTAAACTGTGGACTCTTGACCACCTTTGCCAGACACTTTTCAAGCTTTTCAACGGTTGCAACCGGAGTTCCCTGTGGTACTGCAAGGCCCCGAAAATTATAACCCGTAAAATTAACCCCTTTTTCGATTAATGTTGGTACTTTCGGATAGCAAGGATTACGCTTTGCCGCCATTACTGCCAATGGCCTTACCTTACCCGCAGCTATTAAACCTGCAGCTTCAGGAAGGCTACAGATTACCACATCTACATGGCCGGCAATTAAAGAATTAAGGGCCGGGGCAGCTCCATTACTTGGATACCAGCGTAAATAAGTTTCTTTAATACCTAATTTATCAAGCCAACCAGCTCGAAAGAGATCCCAAATCCCACCTTTTGCTGTACCAGAAGCGATTAATTTCTGCGGTCTAGAAATAATCGCATTTTGAAGTTCTTCAAGCGTTTTCCACTTGCTGTTCTCACGGACAATAATTGCTGCCGGATCAATATTGAAAACCGCAATATTGGTAAAACTATGATAACGAAGGTTAGTAATACCCATCCAATATAAGGTCCCTATTTCTGCAGTGATCAGTGTTAAGGTGTGACCATCCGGTTCAGCCGAAGCTCCGGCCATAAAACCTACAACTCCGCTACCTCCGGTACGATTAACTACTGAAACAGGATATTGCAATTCTTCCTCCAGGAGTTCCGCCAGTTTTCTGGAGATCTTATCAGATCCGCCACCCGGAGCCCAGGGACAAATAATGGTTAATTCTTTTGAGGGATATTTATCGCTATTCTCAGCCTTAAGTGGTAACTGCGAGAAGACAGTCAAAAAAACCCAACATAGACACAATAATTTAATCAGAGCAGATCTGCGGAGAAACTTGAGGTTAACATGAGTAATGCCGTTCTTTACCATTCGTAGAAGCGCCATTAAACCCCTCCAGTCAATTCAACAAATGTTGAATTTTACAAGTTATTTAACCTAATTCTACTCACTCAGAAAAATCCCTTTTTATTATTGATTAAATCCCTCGCCTAAAACTTCATGGACATCAGTCAAAATCACAAATGCATATGGATCAATTGCCCGCACTAACTCTTTCAGCTTAATCTCTTCCGCCCGGGAGATCACACATAAGATCACTTCTTTTTGCTGATTGGAATAAAATCCGCGTCCGATTAATCCTGTTGCTCCCCGTTGTAAGTCGGACAAAATTTTCGCGCCGATTACTTCCGATTGGTCAGAGATTATAATTGCCGCTTTGGCATAATTTAGACCTTCTAAGATTGTATCCAAGGCTTTACTGGTTATGAAGAGGGTGATTATTGCATACAGCGCCAACTCGGCACTGTTAAAGATCAGCCCGGCAAGGACAATTACAAATCCATCAAAGAACAGCAACGCCTGGCCAATTGAGATTCCCGTAAATCGCTTCAATAATTGAGCTGCCAGGTCCGTCCCGCCGGTTGTACCATGAAACCGGAACGAAATCCCCATCCCAATCCCGGCAATTACCCCACCAAACAATGACGCCAGCAATTTATCCATCGTTAATGGCAAAATGAAGACTACTGATTCCCAAAAATAGACCATGATTGAGATGACAACACTTCCAAAGAGGGTTTTCAGTCCGAATCTCGGTCCAAAAACCAACCAGCAAGCAATAAAAAGCGGGATATTAAAGGCCAGCATGGTAACTGAAACCGGCCATCCCCAAAGGTAGGTCAGTACAATTGCCAAACCACTGATGCCTCCGGCGGCAATTTTATTGGGAATTAAAAGCCAAACTAAACCTAGGGCAGTAATTGTAACTCCAATAAAAATCCCCGTATAATCAATTATTTCCCGTTTGATATTCTGCCAAAACTCCTTATTTTTCATTGTGTTTCCTTTGTTTCTTTTTATTAATTACCGGCGTAAAAATAAATACCAAAACCGAATTAAGTCCGGAAGATTAGTAAGCTTGGAAGGGTTTTGCAACATTCGAAACAACCATTCCAATCCGTGGTAACGGATCAAATCGGGTGCTTCACGCTTCCATCCGGACAACACTTCAAAACTTCCTCCCACCCCAATCCCGACGGTTCCCCGTAATTGTGGCAGAATCTCCGCTAAAAAAAACTCCTGTGCCGGCGAACCTAATCCTACCAAAAGTACCTCGGGATTTTCTTTAATCAGTTTCATTTTAACACTTTCTTCTGGTTCATTTTGATTGTAACCATCACCAATAAAACTCAAATCAATTCCTGGCCATAACTCACCAATTCTCACCTTTAGCAGTTCAACAACCGTAGAATGGCTGCCGTAAAAAGCAACCCGACGTCTCTGGACTGAACACAGATTCAGTAAATGTTTAACCAATTCAACTCCAGGTAAGTGACTTGGTACCGAATAACCTCTTTTTCTTAAGGCTTGGGCCACTCCATAGCCGTCAATCAGGGCTAAGTCGGCTTGCTGAATAATCCGCTTCAGTCGCGCATCACCCAAAGCCCGCATTAGGATCAATGCATTTACAGTCACGATCTGACGTGATTTGAGCGGTTGTTCCAACCAAGCAGTTGTTATTTTGAGAACTTCCTCTTGTGCCATTATATCAAGGGGAATATCAAGAATTTGACTTTTGATCATCATTAAATAAATTGTTCAAAAATTGCTTTAATATAGTTTGATTTTCTAATGCCCGTACTTTCCAATAATCTTTCTGATCTAACCAACTTAATTGTTCGTCAGTTAACTCCATCAGAAGTTTATTAATCTTCTTAACCAAAGCCAACCGATCATAATCTTCAGTTAACAAAACAAACGGAATTCCCAGTTGCAAACAGAATCCTTCTATTTTCGGGTCAACGGCTAAACCAAAAGCAGCAACATTCTGTACCACTGCAGCAACCAAACCGTGTAGCCTGCTGCTGATCACCAAATCAAGCCCACCGACAATCAACTGTAATTGTTCCCACGCAGCTATTTTAAAAAGATGGAGATCTAATTCGATCGCCAGAGAAGTATTAAGCTCCGAGTCTTGAGCATCAATTACCAGTAAAAATAGTTCCAGATTCTTATTCCACGAAAGATTTTCTAACAAATCTCTCCAGAAATCAAACTTAAGTCCTGTACTTTCACGGATAATCAGACCCAGCTTCTGCTTTCTTTGGGGATTTAACGGTTGGTTTTCCCAAAACTCCGCCACTGACTGGCCCGGTTGGGGATCAAAGCACAACAGTGGCTCGGTCGTGAAAAAGAGCTCCGGTTTATGGATATTTAGTTCTACCAGAGCAATGATTGACAAGCGATCTCTGACTGTCATCATATCAACCGTCGACAAAATGTACCGGGTTAGGATTCTCCCAATCCGACTTTTGATCGGCCCAATCCCCTGTCCATAGAGAAACACCTTTAATTTGCTGATTTTAGCAATAACAATTATTAAGAGGTAATAAAGCAAGCTCCGTAAACTGGAACGGTCCTGAAATAACGTACCACCGCCACCAATCAGACAATCGGCTTCCTGAAAGACTTTGAAGATTTGTCGGAAATTAAATTTCGGGATTGCTTCAACCGAAAACTTTTTTGCAGTTTCTTCGGGGTCCGCAGTAATTACAGCTATTGAAAGTTCCGGCCTAAGCTGTTTCAAATAGTCGACCAACTGCGCAAGATTGGTTTCATCCCCTAAATTTGCACTGCCATAATAACCAAAGAGCACTACTTTATTCATTAAAACAGCTTCCTTTTAGCAAAGCTGATAACAAGCCAAAATTTAACCAAAAATATCCCCCTAGATAACTATTGACATACCAGGTTTCCGAAAAACCAGCCAATAAAAAGAGAATAACAATCAAAACCAAGGCATTTTGCGGATAAAAATCCTTCTTGCCAGCTCCTTTGATACCAAGATTAACAAACGCAGTTTTAAGCAAATTAACAACAAAAGCGAGAAAGAGCAGTAGATTGACAATACCATACTCCAACCAAAACTGAAGGTAAGTTTGATGGGCATGATCGGCAATGATCCTTTTCAAACGGTAATAGGGATAGATCAGTTCAAAACTTCCCGGACCACCACCCCAAAACCAGTAATCCTTTAAAGCCTTCACTACTCCGTACCAGATTTTGAGGCGATATCCAAAGGTAGATTCCTCCAGATTAATCAGCGCTTTGATACGGGTTTGAACTCCCAGAAAAACAATGACTAATAAACTCAATAAAACCAATCGCAACCAATGAAGTCCCTTTAAATGTCTCCAGCCAATTAATATTGCTAATAGCAAAACGATAAGCCATCCGGTACGTGAATAAGTAAAATAAAGCCCAATCAGACTTCCTATTCCAATAATACTTAGTATTAGCTTTTCCAATTTCAGTTTAGTCTCGAAAAATAGAAAATAAACTGAAATAATTATACTTAATAAATAGATGCTATAAATATTCGGATTAACAAAGACAGAACTAATCCGAACCGGAATTAACAGTGCCTGCCCGGGCTCAACCCACCCGGTTGGTGTTGGGACTCCTGCGTTAAGTTGCCAAAATCCGACTATTAGCCAGAGCGCACTGGAATATACTGAAGCTTTAATTATTTTGGCAATCATTACTCGTGGAATTGAACGACTAACCAACCAGGCAATAATAATCCATTGGACCAAAGTAGCCAAATGATTGAGCCCTGTTTGCCAATGGCGCGAAAAAAAAGTCGCTGTCACTAAAGTAAACAAAAAACCGGTAAAATAACGATCAACCGTATCCCATTTGGTTGGAGTTCGCCACCAAAACAGCAAAATCAATGGAATGATTAACAACGACCAGTCCCGGATGACTGGCATGAAACAGATGATTGCTAACAAAAAATTTTGAATTGCTCTGAATTTAATGTCGCTTTCCGGACAGTAAGCTTGTTCAGTATTTGATTCTGCGAAATTAATTGCTTTCAATCTCTCTTGAACTGCCTGAAAACCAACTCCAATCAATTGGAGTACCATTGCCAGGAAACTCTTCCGATAGAATTCACCTTTGAAGTCTTTTATTATTTGTAATATAAAAGAAGAAAAGGTTAAGCCAACTCTCCAAAGTGGTTGCAGCTTTTGATAAGAACGCGAGAGTTTAACCACCTCAAAAAACTGATTGCACACTGTCTGTAACCTGCTCATCGTTTACTCACTACATCCAAAGATTCGACTTCACCTTCAAGGGTGGAATAGAGTGTCTGGATCTTTAACTTATCGCCGATCCGAATTGGTAATTTTCCCAAATAAACTCCGTTCTTTGATTGACCGGTAATTACTTCCCCTTTTCGGGTAACAACCAGGCGCAGATCAACATTTTGGGGATGACGGCTTAGAATGAGCTGTCCACCATCTTGCAGGACGACTTCAGCGGTTTTGTTCGATTTAGAAGTTATTTTTCCCAAAAAAGTATTGGTCTCCTCGTCAAATAGCAATTGACCAACTGTAACACTCTGTTCGAGATATGGCGGAATATTTCGGACAACAAATCCCACGGTAATCTGATCTTCATTCACTTTCAACGGCAATGGCCGGTAATCAGCCAACACCTTGATTCCCAGGATAAAGATGAATAATATTACAACCAAATCAACAGGATTAATCAAGCCAAACAGTTTTCCTTCAGCATCGAGCAGATTTGAGAACTTCGGAAGCTTTACAGATTTTGCTAATTTTGAAAGTTGAAATCGAAATCCCTTTTCATCATCTTTTACACTGCGAGCAATCGCCCATCCCAGTTCATTGTTCGGTTCGGAAACCACCGAGTCTGTACCGGGTTTCAAAGCTTCTACCGCTTCTCCGGATTCAACAGTCTTAACCGGTTTATCCGGTTTAGCCGGTTTAGCCGGTTCAACCGGAACAGCCTCCTTGGTTATTGACGGTTCAAGCATCGGTTCTTGGGTCACAAGATTGTTATCAGTCTCAACCACTACAGTAGGTTTTGGTTTTTCGGGTGATTTTTTGGTCCTTGGTTTAGTAGTTGCCTTAGTATCTTTTCCATTTTTAGCAGTTGTTTTTGTTTTCGTACTCTCTACCTCTTTGGAGATAGGCTCTTGACTACTATTGGCATTACTGTCTGCAGTATTGTTTTTCTTGACTCGTGCCATTAGCTCACCCTCCTCAATCGATTAAAAATTGTAATATAAAAGCCGGTTCCCCGGCTTTTCCTACTTAAGCTTGTCCAATTCTTTCCGGAGCAGCTCGTTGACCATTCCTGGATTGGCTCGTCCTTTAGTCTCTTTCATCATCTGACCTACCAAATATCCGATTGCCTGTTCTTTCCCTCCTAAATAGTCCGCTACCGACTTTGGATTGGCGGCAATTATTTTTTGTGCCAATGCTTCCAGCTCTCCGGCATCACTGATTTGGACCAAACCTTGTTCTTTAACCACCTGCGCAGGATCATTACCGGTTTTGAACATCTCTTCAAAGACTGTTTTGGCAATCTTACCGCTGATTGTCCCCGCATCGATCATCTTTAACATCTGCACCAGTTGCGACGGGCTAATCTTAGCCGCGGAAATCTCAATCTTCTCCTGATTTAACAATCGTAAGAATTCACCCATCACCCAGTTACTGACCGTTTTAGCTTCACCGTACTCTTTGACCGCCGCTTCAAAAAAATCCGCCAGTTCTCGGCTACTACTGATTACACCGGCATCATATTCCGGCAAACCCCATTCGTTAATATATCGTTGCCGGCGTGAGTCAGGCATCTCCGGAAGCAACGTCCTTAATCTCGCTACCCGATCTGCTTCGATGATCACCGGTAACAGATCCGGGTCCGGAAAATAACGATAATCACTGGCATCTTCTTTAGAACGCATAAAAACGGTAATTCCTTTATTCTCATCCCAGGTCCGGGTCTGTTTGACCATCTTCTCGCCCGAATCAAGCAAATCGGCCTGACGCTCGGCTTCATATTCCAATGCAGCCTGAACCGCTTTAAACGAATTCATATTTTTAATTTCGGCTAAAACTCCAAATTCCTTACTCCCTTTTGGACGAATTGAAATATTGGCATCACAACGCAACGAACCTTCTTCCATCTTACAATCGGAAACACCCGCATACTGCAGTAGCAATTTTAATTTTTCCAAGTATTCCCGGGCTTCACGAGGCGAACGCAAATCCGGGGCCCCAACAATTTCAATCAATGGAATTCCGCAGCGATTATAATCTTGCAATGCATAATCAGAGTCTAAGATTCCGGTCCCCGAATGGACTGTCTTTCCTGCTTCCTCTTCAAGATGGACCCTGATAATCCCTGCCTTTTTCTTCGTACCATCTTCAGCAGTGACCTCAATCCACCCATTTTTACAGAATGGTAAGTCATATTGCGAAATCTGATAGGCTTTTGGTAAATCCGGATAAAAATATTGTTTCCGATCAAATTTACTATAATGTGCAATCTCGCAATTTAATGCTAAACCCGCCAGAATTGTATAATCCAGTGCGGTTTCATTCAAAACCGGTAATGCTCCCGGTAATCCTAAACAAACAGGACAAACATGACTGTTCGGCTCTCCACCAAACTCGGTCGGACAACCACAAAAGATCTTTGATTTGGTTTTCAATTCAGCATGAACTTCCAACCCAATCACTATCTCATAATCGGATAATGGCATCGTAATTCCTCCCACACCTGATAAACGATGAATTTTATCAATGTATTAATCTTTAAAGACTTGGTTTACGTTGATGATAGTCAGTTGCTTGTTCGAAACTATAAGCTGCCTGCAATAAAACCTCTTCCTTAAATGCCGGTCCCATCAACTGAAGTCCAATCGGCATTCCGTCGGCAAATCCCGCCGGAATTGAAATTCCCGGGATACCCACCAGATTACAAGTGATTGTAAAGATGTCTTCTAAATACATCTCCAGAGGATCTTTAGTCTTCGCTCCAATCTTAAATGCCGTCGTCGGCGTTGTCGGAGTTAAGATTAGATCACAACTCTTAAATGCCTGATTGAAGTCTTCTCTGATTAACGTCCTTACCTGTTGGGCTTTTAAATAATAAGCATCATAATAACCGGAACTTAAAGCATAGGTTCCTACCATTATCCGCCGTTTTACTTCGGGACCGAAACCTTCCTTCCTGGTCTTCATGAACAACTCAACCGAGTCAGCCACATCAGCAGCAGTCCGGTAACCATAGCGGACTCCATCATATCTTGCCAGGTTGGAACTGGCTTCAGCAGGAGCGATAATATAATAAACTGCCAACGCATACTCGGTATACGGCAGTGAAATCTCAACCACTTCAGCGCCTAAATCTTTATAAACCCGAATCGCATCGTCAATTGCCACTTTAACCGGTGAACTAATTCCTTCAGTGAAATACTCTTTGGCAATTCCAATCCGCATTCCTTTTACACCTTGTTGCAATGTCTGTAAATAATCCGGTACCGGATAATCAACACAAGTCGAATCTTGGGGATCGTATTTGGCAATTGCCTGCATCAACAAAGCACAGTCAGTCACATCTTTCGTAATCGGTCCGATCTGATCAAGCGAAGAAGCATAAGCAATCTGACCATAACGGGATACACGCCCGTAGGTTGGCTTTAAACCAACAACTCCACAATAGGCAGCTGGTTGCCTGATTGAACCACCTGTATCAGTACCCAAAGCGAGGATCGTTTCATCAGCACAAACCGCTGCGGCTGAACCACCACTCGATCCCCCCGGAACTGATTCCAGATCCCAAGGATTTTTCGTAATAAAGAGACCGGAGTTTTCGGTGGAAGAACCCATTGCAAACTCGTCCATATTAGTCTTACCGATGATAATCGCCTGTTGCTCTTTTAGGCTGGTAATTACCGCTGCATCATAGACCGGGACATAATTCTCCAAAATCTTCGACGAACAGGTTGTCCTTAATCCTGCCGTTGAAATGACATCTTTCACCGCAACCGGAATTCCGGCCAAAACAGGCAAATCATTACCCGCAGCAAGCAAGCTGTCGACTGTTTCAGCCTCTTTCATCGCGGTCTCCTCAGCGACAGTTACATATGATTGTACTTTAGGTTCCACCGCTTTAATCCGTTGCAAGACAGAGGCAACTACTTCGGTAGCTTTAACCTCTTTTTTTACAATTAAGTCACGTAGTTCGTGAGCTGTTTTTTGATATAATTCCAATCTATGTACCCCCAAACGCCACAAATTAATACTAGCTTTCGTAACAAATGATTATGATTCAGAATCCTCTAATACTTTTGGCACCTTAAAGAAATCTCCTTCCCGCACTGGTGCATTTTGTAACGCCAACTCCGGATCAAGCGATTCCCTGATTTCATCAGCGCGAAAAACATTGGTTACCGGTATTGCATGAGCTGTTGGCTCGATTCCGGTCGTATCTAACTGATTCAACTTCTCGACAAAATGTAATATTTCATTCAATTGCCCGGTGAACTCCTCTTTTTCATTCTCATTCAGCTCCAAACGGGCCAGTCTCGCTACATGTTCTACCTCAGCCTTAGTTAGACTCATTGTGCATCCTCCTCTATCGATCGCTGACAACTAACATCAACCGTAATTATTGT
Organism: Bacillota bacterium; assembly: GCA_029553165.1. Classification (GTDB taxonomy): domain Bacteria; phylum Bacillota; class UBA4882; order UBA8346; family UBA8346; genus JAKPCT01. Next base: position 2,232 of record JAKPCT010000193.1, on the reverse strand, counting down.
AACATTATTTACGATTTTATTGTAATAAAATTTACATCTTTCAATAAATACTTAACATTTCCCTCACTTCCAGCTATTCTTCTTTTAATAAGAGTAGCAGTTCGGCTTCGGTCAGGACTTTAACCCCTAAAGCCTGCGCTTTTTCCAGTTTGGAACCGGCATTTTCACCAGCAACGACAAAATCTGTCTTCTTGCTAACACTCGATGCCGCTTTACCACCATTTTGACGAATCAGTTCTTCGATCTCAGCGCGGCTAAAATTAGCTAAAGTCCCGGTAACCACTATCGTTTTACCGGCTAACTGTTGCGATAGCTCATTTGTTGAAGCACGGCTGATGGTATTTACACCGTTTGCTTTTAGCTTCTCAACTAGAATTCCATTGTGAGGTTCATTGAAAAACTTGACTACGCTCTCGGCAATCTTCGGCCCAATCGAAGGGATTGCCGTTAAATCCTCAAACGACGCCTTCATTAACGCATCAATACTCCCAAAGTGCTCGGCTAACTCCCGGGCAACCCCAGCTCCAACATGACGGATTCCTAATGCAAACAACAGACGGCTTAAGTCATTCTCTTTGGATTTACTGATCGATTCTAACAGATTAATGGCTGACTTGGCACCAAACCGTTCTAAATTAACTAACTGTTCGTAACTTAACTGATAGAGATCAGCCACATCATGAATAAGTCCGGCCTGAATCAGTTGGACCACGATCGCCTCACCCAAACCGTCAATATTCATCGCATCCCGGGAGACAAAATGAATAATCCATTCGCGAAGTTGAGCCGGGCATGTAGCGCCAATACAACGCGATACTGCTTCACCCGGTTCACGATAGACCTCTGCCCCGCACTCCGGACAGACTTTAGGCATCTCAAAAATCCGTTCCGCGCCACTCCGCTTCTCAGGCAACGACCGCACAACCTCAGGGATAACATCGCCTGCTTTTTGGATGATTACATGATCGCCAATCCGGATGTCTTTCTCCCGAATATTATCTTCATTATGCAAAGTAGCACGACTTACGGTTGAACCGGCAACCCGGACCGGTTCCAGGATTGCCGTTGGTGTCACCGCTCCGGTACGACCGACATTGACAATAATATCAATAATCTTTGTCTCAACTTGCTGCGCCGGAAATTTATAAGCGATTTTGGAACGAGGCGCCTTCGCAGTAAACCCCAGATCCGACTGGGCTTTGAGCGAATTTACTTTGATAACAATTCCGTCAATCTCATAGGGGAGTTCTTCGCGGTGAATCGTCCAATATTCACAAAACTCAATAACTTCCTCAATTCCTTTACAGACTTTTGTATGGGGATTGGTAACCAGGTTGCATTGTTTCAGCAGTTCAAATCCTGCCTGTTGCGTATCAACCGGTTGGCCATCGACAAATAAGACGTCATAAAAGAAAGCATCCAGTGGCCGGGTCGCCGTTACTTTCGGATCTAACTGACGCAAGGAACCCGCAGCGGCATTACGGGGGTTGGCAAACAGTTGCTTGCCTTGCTCGGCTTGGCGTTCGTTTAAACGTTCAAAGTCCGCCTTCTTAATATAAACCTCGCCCCTGACACCTAGATTCAACTTCTTCTCACTGTTCAATCTTAACGGGATCGATTTGATTGTTTTAATATTTGCAGTGACATCTTCACCCTCAACCCCATCACCCCGGGTTGCAGCCTGCGTCAGAAGACCGTCTTCATATGTAAGCGCCACGGTCAGACCGTCAATTTTAAGTTCGGCAGTATATTCGATTGGCCCAGCTTTTGCCAAACCACGCCTGATTCGTTCATCAAACGACTGTAAGTCTTCAAAGCTGAATGCATTGTCCAAACTAAGCAGTGGTGCACGATGCCGTACTTTGCTGAAACTGTCAAGCGCTGCTCCGCCAACCCGCTTGGTCGGAGAGTCCGGAGTTTCAAGTTCAGGACATTCCCGCTCTAACTTAAGCAGTTCTTGCATCAATTGGTCATATTCATAGTCGGTTATCTCCGGAGCATCCAAAACATAATATAGATGATTATGACGTTCCAACTCACGTCGTAAATATTCAGCACGTTCAATCAATTCTGCCGGAACTGGCATCTTAATACCTCCCTCTATGATCTTCATTTTTCTCTTAAAATCTCACTTATTCACAATATTTCATTTATTAGAAATGAGTCCTTATGGGTAATATAAACAGACATTCAATTATTAGGAAGTGCATGTGTATGCCGGTCGCAACCATA
>JAKPCT010000153.1 GCA_029553165.1 Bacillota bacterium | reverse complement strand
CGAAAACGATATCAAGATGCTGAAAGATGCATACAACGTAGCCTTTAAGGGTTTAAAATCAAATGAAAAAACCACATACAGCGAAACTGATCCCATATCAAAGGTTTCCATTCAGATACTAAACTCAAAGGCTGCAGTAGGTTGGACATCAGGTTCTCATACTGGCCAACCTGTTCCCGTATTTGCCATTGGTAACGGACAGGAACTTTTTATTCCTTTGCTCGACAATACCGAAATCCCCAAAAATATTATAAGAGCCTCAGGAATAGCATATTAAAGCATTTTTGAATAAAATATATTAGGAGGGGAGGTGTTTTTCACCTACCCTCTTTTTTTGATGAGTGGTTCTATTCTCTATTCAAGTAAACGTTCTTTGTACATAAACGAACGTTTCATTATGATATTTATCAATTTAATAACAAAAAATATTATTATGGTATAATAATTTGCCGTAACTTTGTTCAATAACTTTTAATAATTAGATAGTATGAAAAAGGTATATTCACTTTTGGCCTTACTGATTAGCGCCAATATTTACGCACAGGATATTCAAAAGGGTAATCGGATTCCCTCAACCTATGACCGGAGTTCAATTACAGTCTTTTACATGAAGTTCCCGGGCGAGAATCACGCTTCCGAGGTTGAGGCAAAATTCCCAAAAATTAGGTTAACCGATAAGTATTACGACAACAGCCTCAATTACATGGTATTTGAAGCACCATTCTCACGTGGCGATGTGTCAGTTGTTCCTACCAAAGCCATTGAGAGTTTCCTTATGCAGAAGCAAGTATCAAAATCGATTGTAAGTAAATGGTATAACCGTAAGGATGATGGCTCGATGGATCTCGACCTCATTTTCGATAGGGGAACCTTTAATGCCACCGATGCGCAGTACATTAAAGCCCAGGCTACTAAACGTGGCGAAAATATTCTCAAGGATTACGGGAATCGTCTTATTGAAAAGAGCTACATTCTTGTCCTTGATTACCAAAATATTCAAAATATGAAGGAAGCCAAGGTTGAAAAAATGAAGGGGTGGAAGGCAACCGTTAATGGATATCTTTATAAAGTAAAGTTCAATGAGGAAACCCAGAATGCGCTTTACGATTGCTGGATATATCCTGAAGATTCTCCCGCTGTTCGTCAGGAAAAAGTTAAAAAGTTCCAGGAACTAAAT
>JAKPCT010000117.1 GCA_029553165.1 Bacillota bacterium | reverse complement strand
TAATTTTCGCAATATTCAACTTTTTTCCCATTTGTAAGCATGATAAAAATCAAATTGTAAAAAAAGGGGGATATTATCCCCCCAGCCTCTATATTGCAAGTAAGTTTTACTTTGTTTTGCTTGCCTTTTCGTAAGCCTTTTGGGCCTCCTTGAGGGCATCCTCCGCAAGTTTCTTTTCGCCCTTAGCCTTTTTCATATTCTCCTCACCTTTTGCCACCATCTTTTGACCGTTCTCATAAACCTTGAGAGCTTCCTTATACTTGGCATTCCATTGCTTAACTTCTTCCTTAAACTTATTCTCCGATTCCTTTATTTCAGCCTTAGCGCTATTTACCTCATCCTTATCCTTGGAGCGGAGTTTTTTCTCCAATGGCTTAATCTCGTTAAAATGGGCCTTTTCCATTTGTTTCTGTTCAGCTTCAAGCGCTCTAATATCAACGGATGCATCCTGCATAATTCTTTTCCCTTCGGTTATCAAGCTGTCGGCTGAGTAAATCTTGGCATCGGCTTTTTCAACCTTAGCCTTGGCGGCTTCAACCTTTGCCTCAAGTTTCTGTAACTTTTCATCCTGGGCGTTTACGGCGATAGCCCAAAAGCAAACTGCAACAATGCTTAAAAGAGTAAATTTTTTCATGCTAAATAGGGTTATTATGTTTAACATTCATTTACTTACCAGAGGAATTCATTTGCAAATTCTTAAAATTCTTACGAAAAAGCAAGTTACAGGTTACAAAAAGTCGGGGCAGTGTAAAGCCCCGACTTTTGATAAACTATTTGAGAACAAAAATAAAGTCACCACCCTGATCGCCGGCATCTTTAATATCGCCGTACATTGGGGTTACAGGACTGCTACTTAATACCACATTGCGGATTGAGGCAAAAAGTTCCTCGGCAGTAACATAGCTCTTGGTGTTGTTGTTTAGCTTGTCAACAAGCTGCTCAAGGAATACGCTACGGTCGGGCACCTCGGTAAGGTTACCGCTAGTCATAGCCTTACGGCTTGGGGCATCAAATGCTTTTTTAACTGATTGTGACCCCTCCTCAAAAGCCTTACGTGAACGGAAAATACTTCCGCCAAAGCATGCGTCGGCAATCACCAGGGTATGTTTCGATTTGATGGCAGCAACATAATCCTTTATTTGGCTATTAGCCAGCCAGTTGGCAGTACTATTCGATTTTGAATCGGTGGGTATCCAGTAACCAAAGTCGGTTTCCTTATCCCAAAAACCATGGCCAGCATAAAATACCAATAGGTTATCGTACTTGGTTACCTTACGGGTAAGCCAATCCATGGCATTTATCATTTGCTCACGGGTTGGATTTTTTAGGAAGATTACATTGCTTGGGTCGAATGTATAGCGGTTAACCAGAACGTTATAAAGCTTGGTGGCATCCTGTATGGGATTATCCAAATCGGTAATGGCATCGTCGGCATAGTCGTTGGCACCCATGATTAGAGCAAAGTAACGAGGGGCGGTTTTTGGAGAATCAAAAACCAGGTCAAGTTCTTCGGTGTCGCCCTTTGCTACCTTTCCAGAGGGTGATTTCCGAAGCACGAAGAATTTCTTTTCAATGCTATTCTGGCGTAGGTCAACTGCGCGGATTACAATCTCGTTCCTGCCTATCTCCAAAGGAACCTTAACCTGGAATACTCCATCCTTTGAGGGCTCGGTAGAAATACCGTTAACGGTTACATCGTATATCCCGCTCTCATCGGTAACCTTGGCCTTAACCATGGTAAA
>JAKPCT010000107.1 GCA_029553165.1 Bacillota bacterium | reverse complement strand
TAATATTGTTTTGGCGGGTATTGATATTGCCTTTGTAACCATCGATAAGCATGAAAGGAAAATCTCCTTCTCAGGCGCAGCACGACCCATGCTAATCATACAAAATGGCGAGATGCAACTGGTAAAAGGCAGCATCCGCTCCACTGGCGGTTTTCAACCGGCAAACACCAAACCTTTTGAGGATGTTTGCTTTGATCTCCTTTCGCCAACAAACATCTACCTATTCTCCGATGGCTACTCCGATCAATTCAGTATTGATAAAAAGAAATTTGGCTTACAACGTTTTACTGAACTTATCTATCAATCGCATAGCAAACCCATGGCTGCACAACGCGACTTGCTAATCCAAATGATGGAGAACCATTTACATGGTGCTGACCAACTTGATGACATCTGCGTGATGGGACTTCGGTTAGCATGATGCTACCTGATACTCAAATCGGGGTACTCAAGCCGAACATGGTAAATATTCTGTAACTTCTTCTTAAAAATTGTCTTTATCAGCGAAATATCCCTAAGCGTAACATCGGCAAAGCCGTACTGCCCTGAGTTAAGCTGATCATCGATAATCCTCTCGACCAACTGATCGATACTTTGTACGGTATACTCCTTAAGGCTACGCGAGGCTGCCTCAACGGCATCGGCCATCATCACGATAGCTGTTTCCTTGGTTTGCGGTTCTGGCCCTGGGTATGAGAACTTACCCTCGTCAATATTTGAATTATCAGTTTGCAATTGCTTATTGTAAAAGTACTTAACCTTGCTTGTACCATGGTGCATCTTGATAAAATCAACTATTTGACTCGGCAATCCGGCCTTAGTGGCAATTTTCACCCCTTCATGCACATGATTAATGATAATCTCCGCACTTTTAACATTATCAACATTCTCATGAGGATTGAATCCACCCTGCTGATTTTCAATAAAGAACATGGGGTTAGCCATTTTCCCTATATCGTGGTATAGGGCTCCTGCCCTAACCAGTAAAGGGTTACCCCCAATACGCTGAACAGCGCTCTCGGCTAAATTAGCCACCTGTAGGGAGTGCTGGAAGGTTCCAGGAGCAACCTCAGCTAGCTTTCGGAGCAAATCGAGGTTGGTATCGGAAAGCTCAATAAGGGTGATATCGGACAAAAACCCAAAAAACTTCTCAATAATGTAAACTAATTGGTACGAAGCAAGAAGCAACAAAGCGTTTATACCATACCATAATGCGACGAACCAGTTTACTCCTTTGAGTGAGCCATCGCCAACAAGATATAGGCTTAATGTTAACGTCAAGTAGGAAAAGTAAACAAGCCCCACAGTTTTAAATAGTTGACCACGGTTGTATAATTGGGACAATCCAATTATTGCCACTATGCCAGCAATAAAGTTAATGAATACAAACTCAAAGCTGTTGGGAACTATAAAAGCCACAAGAAAAATGGTAATAAGATGAACAAAAAGGGCAAGCCTCGAATCGAAAAATGTTTTGATAAAAATGGGTACAATGGCTAAAGGGATAACAAAAATACTGAAGGAACTGGTTTTGATTACCAGGGTGGAAACAACTACCGATGCGGTTACTAATGTTAAAATAAATAGCAACTTCCTGTAATCGTTCAACACTTCGTTTCGGAATTTCAAAAGGAAAAGGAAAAGTACAATATATAGCGATGCTATAAGTATCATATTACCAAAAAGAATGGTAAATAATTTTTTTGAACCTAAACGTTTATCGTATTCTTTCTTAAGCGATTCGAGGATCTGGTATATTTCTGAATTTACCACCTCGCCCTTCACTACAATTTTCTCGCCGGCTTGAACCAACCCCTTAGTAATTGAAATGTTTGATATAAGCTCATTGCGGAATTTTTGGGTTGCAACGTCATCATAAAACAGGTTTGGTTGAATGTAATCCTTAAGGTTAATCATTTCCCATAAACCAACCAGTTCAGGGCTTAAACTTTTAGTGAAGTCATTTACCTTTGAATTTAAAAGATTAACAGCTCTTTGAACTGTATAAACCTCATCGAACCACTTATCGTAGGCCACATTATTGATAACAACAGCCAATCCCTGTTTGAGCATGCTGTTTGAGATGGCGCTCTCATCCTGATTGATAATTCCTTTTAGATAAATCTGGCTAATATTATCGGCAACAAACTGTTCTAGTTCCGGTTTTACTTTCAGGTACTTTGCCCTTGATGTTTTTGAAACATTCTGGCTATTAATAAATTTATCAAATG
>JAKPCT010000105.1 GCA_029553165.1 Bacillota bacterium | reverse complement strand
CATGGGCATTCCATCCTCGGAACTGGTAACCGTTCCGGTAATCCTTACCGTTTGCGCCTGCACAATGGTTAAGCCGGCAAGCAGCAAACCTGCAAGAAAAACGCTTAGTTTTTTCATAGAACAAGTTTTAGGTTTACAATAAAGGTTAGTAAAAAAATCATTTACGCTGCTAATGTAAGTAACATTTTTTAAAAAAGCAATACATTTATTCTCATTTTTTAACACAAAAAAGTTTAATAATAAAAGCCAACAACGTTTTTGTATTTGGTTTTAGCATTATATACACAACTATAATTCGTCAATTGATTTTTTCAATTGACGAATCGATTAATAAAATCTAATCTTTCGGAAACTTCGGGTTAAATGATTTTGACAAGTCAGTATTACATCGAAAAACCTATAGAAACAGGTTGTTTAGATGTTTCTGTCTTTCTTTTGACTAATCTCAGGTATAACTTACAAAAAAAGGCCGCTTTTTTGCGGCCTTTTTATTTATCAATAAAAACCATTACGGGTTTTGATCGGCTTCCTCAATAAAAGGATTGTTATCTATTTCACTTTGAGGAATTTTATAAATAAATACAGGATCCTCAGCAGGGATTGTATTACCAGGAATAGCTGCATAACGATGGAAAGTTCTATTTAAACCTTTCTTTAAACGCATTAAATCATAGAAAGCAAAACCTTCCCCCCAAAGTTCAATTCGTCGTTCAAGAAGAATTCTATCAATTAGTGCTTGACCAGTTTCAGTTACAGTTGGGGGAGTAGTAATACGAACATCCCACAAATCCTGTAACAGGCTTTGAGCGGTAGCCTCATCTGCACCACCCATTCTAGCACGAGCTTCTGCTTCAATTAAAAGCATTTCCTCTGGGCGCATCATCACATAATCAGCACTAAATTCTTTATCGCCTGCAGCTGCAAATTTATAGTTAATATACACTGGCACACCTCCTGTAAAAGTTGGCCGAAGCAAATCATCTCTTCTAATATCGCCTGCTTGCATTTGCTGATAAAGAGCTTGGCATAAATATTTTGGACTATAACCTAAGCCTGCATAGCCACCAATTGTCATATCCAAATGAGAGAAAAATGATGCATAAATGGTTGATTGCTCTTCATTAACTGGTAACCCCCACATCCAAACCATTTCAGTTGCGTTATCAAAACCGCTCATGTATTGAGCGGGAGTATTTAAGCTGTAACCAGTTCGAGCAGCCTGAGCATGTAGGGCAGCAGCTGGCCAATCGTTCATAACTAGTGCAACTCTAGCTCTGATACCATGAGCTACAGAGAGGTCAACCTCTGAAATATCCCTACGTGAAATATTAGCTGCCTCAAAAAGAGTAATAGCTTCATCAAGATCTTGTACAATGAGATCGTAAACCTCTTGAACAGTTGAGCGGGGCTTACCTTCGTTCATTGGTTCAGTGTATAGTGGTAATCCAGGATCACTTTTATGGCCAACATAGGTTTGTTGAAAATGCTGAATTAACCTGAAGTATGAATAAGCACGCATTGTTAATGCTTGGGCTTTTACATGTCCCTTTTCAAGTTCGGTAGCATTAGTTGCTTCATTAACATGCTTAATTACCTCGTTCAGATTGCGAATTCCCCTATAAAATAACGACCATACATAACCTGGACGACGATAGGTTGCCTCACGGTTATCTATAGTATAATCATACCTAAACCAATGTAAACTACCAACAACAATATCTTCGCCCATTAAATCAGAAACCAAATCAATGGCTTTAACACCAAACTGATCATGATAATCGTGATATTCCCTCCAGTCACGAGTAACACCATCAATAACTGCTTTAGCACCTTCAATTGTTTTAAATACTTTATCATCACTAATTGAAGCCGATGGACTGGTTTGGAGGAAGTCCTCACTACAAGAGACTACCCCAACCAGCAACAGAATATAAAAAAGTATCTTTTTCATTTTACTTACATTTTAAAAGTTAAGCGTTAAACCAAATGCAATTGTACGCAGAGGTGAATAAACATTATCCAGATTACCATCAAGCGATTGCTGCGGATCGAGCCCCTTGCGTTTTGATTTTAAGTAAAGGTTTGTTGCAGTCACAAACACTTTAGCATCGGCAATGCCATAGTTACTTAACAACTGTTTAGGTAATTTATACCCTAAAGTAACATTCTTTAAACTAACGTAATCAGCGTCAGTCAAGAACCTATCAGAAGCAGCATTAACGTTTTGGTCATAGTCATTTATTGGAATGTTTGAAGTTTTATTGGTTGGCTTCCATGCATCCAAAATATCTTTATGGAAGTTCGTTCCATTTGTTAAGTTTCCATGCATGAGGGATGCATACGGAGAATCATACACCTGACCACCAATACCAAAAGTAATTAGAAATGAAAACTCAAAGTTTTTATAACTAAAGGTATTGGTAAGACCACCAACTAAATCAGGAATAGAGGAAGTTCCAGTGTAGTATCGAGTAGCATTACCATAATTTGTAGTAGTTATTGTAGAATCAACAACAACTTCACCTGTTACAGGATCAACGTGAGTTATATCCTGATACCACATTGATTTCCCTGTTGAATCAACGCCTGCATATTTTCTCAAATAGTAATCGTAAATGCTGTGACCAACCATCCACTTCTTATTGCCCTGAATCATCTCTTTTTGAGGCAATTTAGTGATCTCATTGCTATAATGGCTGAGGTTTAAATCAGCAAACCATGAAAAACTTTTGGTATTAATAATATTAGCATTGATCTCAATATCGAAACCACGGTTCTCAATTGCACCAATATTAGCATCAAATCCACTAAATCCAGTTGAAGGTGGCAAAGGTTGTGTAAAAAGTAAATCATCACTTTTACGGATGAAATACTCAAAATTAACAAAGAAACGTTCAAAAATCCTTGCTTCAAAACCAAGGTTTGTTTGAATGTTCTTTTCCCATGTTAAGTTTGGAGTGCCAAGGCGAGACAATAAAAATCCAGGATAGCTAATGTTTGGATAACCAGTAGAGTAAAGAGCTTGATAAGCATATAAACCCACTTTATCGTTACCGGTAGAACCATAACTAGCCTTAATTCTTGCACTATTTAACCAAGTTAAGCCTTTAAGGAATTCTTCTTCTGAAATACGCCAGGAAGCACCTACAGACCAGAAGTTACCCCAACGTTTTTCTTTACTGAAACGTGAAGAACCATCAGTACGGTAGCTTAAACTTAAATAGTATTTCCCAGCATAATCATAGTTCAAACGGGCCAAATAACTTTCCATCCGGAAATTATCTTCGTAAGATCCTGAACCCTCAGCTGTGGCAGCAGCATCTAACTCATACAAGTTTGGAAGTGGGAATCCAGTGCGTGTTGCGTATAAGTAGTTATAGATATACTGAGTTGACTCATGCCCAACCAGAGCATCAATATTATGGTTGTCAAAAGTTTTATTATAATTAAGTAACTGGTTTGCTGAGAATTGAAATGTTCTTCCATAGTATCTAGTTGAACGCCCACCAAAAGCCTGAGCATCACCAACCTCCATATTTTGATGGGTAAGACCAGTATAACCATTATAATCAATACTTCCGTTAATATTTAACTTGAAGTCCTTGAGGAAAGTAATTTCGGAAGTTCCTCTTGCAGCAATATTATCGTTTTTGTAAATTCTTTTATCCAATCTAATAGTTCCTAAAGGGTTACTATTAGAGCTGTAGGCACGAGAACGACCAAATGAATTACCATAGTCATACTGTTTTTTCCCTTGTGGATCAAGAATTAACTCCCCAGTATTAGGATCTCTTAAGTAAACCGGATAGATTGGGGCAATCATTCTTGACCACATGAATGTATTCACGTAAGCGGACCCTGAAGATACAGGATAGTTCTGTTCAGAAGTTGAAGCGGCTAGATTCATTCCTACTTTTAGCCAATTCTTCATTTGATGCTCATTGTTCAAACGCAAGCTGTAACGTTTATAGTTTGAAGCGGTAACAACACCATCCTCATTTAAATAGTTACCAGAAAGATAGAAGACTGATTTTTCGGATCCACCACTTGCGGCAATTTGGTATTCCTGACGTACACCTGTTTGATGTAGTTCATCGTACCAATCATCATTCCATAGAACTGTGGCATTGGGGTTTAACTTCCCCGTTGTTAAAACCACATCTTCCCCGGTAGGCACTTTAAAGGGATTATATCCACCTGCATAGTCAGGAATCAAATCTGCAGATGCAGTAGCCCTGGCAGTTGCATCATCGTCTCCCTTGCTTAACCTATAGTTGTAAATTTTTTCCCAAAGAACCTCAAAGTATTGGCGGCTATCAAGTTTATCGTATTCTGGAATTCCCCTTGTACTAATACCAACATTAGCTAAAGCGGAAAACTGAACTCTGTCCTTTTTCCCCTTTTTAGTAGTAATCATTATAATACCATTAGCAGCACGAGAACCATAAAGTGATGTTGCTGAAGCATCCTTCAAAACATTAATATTTTCAATGTCTTGCGCTGGAATACTATTTATATCACCAGAAAAGGGGAAACCATCAACAACATAAAGTGGTGCTGCAGATGCATTAACTGAACCAATACCTCGAATGCGTATGGCAGAGGTAGTACCTGGCTGCCCTAGACCAGAGGTTACCTGAATACCAGAAGAAAGACCTTCAAGTGCTTTTGTAACGTTAGACACCTGAATTTCTTTTAACTTCTCAGTTTTAACAGCAGATGCAGACCCAGTGAAAGACTCTTTTTTAAAAGTACCATAAGGCGCAACAACAACAACCTCCTCAATCTGCTTCGACTCAGGTTTCATTACCACATCGATAACACTGCGGCCAGCCACAGCAATATCCTGTGTTTCGTACCCTACGAAGCTGAAGGTGAGGGTTTGAGCACTAGTGGGTATGGCAAGCTCATACTTACCATCCACATCGGTGGTTGCA
>JAKPCT010000097.1 GCA_029553165.1 Bacillota bacterium | reverse complement strand
GGCCAACATCCTCATCGCCGGGGTGGTCTTCACCTTCGCCTCGGGCCTCAACCGCTTCCTCGGTCAGACGGGGGCGGGCATCGTCTCCAAGATCGGGAATCTCCTCCTGGCGGCCATCGCCATCATGATGATCCGCAAGGGTCTCATGTCCTTCCTGTAAAGAATAGGGTTTCCGACCTCCCTGCCTGTCGCGGTCTCGGCGCCCGCGGCGTTGCGGACATAAAGGCGGCTTTTCCCCTTCGCCCGTACGGGGGTGACCCGAAAAAGCCTCGGATCCCCCGTCGCCGGGCCCGGAATTTTGGGCCCGTTTCCGGGGCGGGCCCGGGGGGATGATACGGGAAAAACGGCCCGTTTCGCCCCGTTTGTCACCACCCCGGGAGATTTTTTGAGAAAATGGACTATTTTTGCCCGTTTTGCAACGGGGTTCGGGGGGCTCGACGGGAAAAGGGCCCTTTTTTACGATTCCCCATCGACCCCGTCAAAGTCCTTTTTGAAAAACGGGCCATTTTGCCCCAAAAATCTTCCGCCGCGAAAAAACAGGTCAAAAGAGGCCGTTTTCGGGGCCGATTTCGACAAAATTTATTATCAGAGTATGGGGTCTATATTAGATCAAAAAAAGCCCGCAGTGGGGGTATGTCGGCGCGCCGACGTAGGTAGACTACTTGATATCATTGCATAATCGGCGATCGACAAAAAATTTTCCCCCTCGAAATTTTCCTCCCCTCCCCGGGGGCGGGGGAAGAAGACCCTCATGGTCAGTTGATATTGATGCACCACACCGGCGCCGCCGGGTCGTCTGAAATGCTTGGCGAAGTGGACGTCTCAAAGAAAGAGGCCCCCTCCACCGACCGTTCTCCCTGCCCGGTTTATGAATCGCCTTGACGGGAAAACAATCGTCTTATATTAGATGAGTATCGTCCGGGTTCCCGGCGGGCCGACGATGAATAGGCAGGAGAAGGGCTCGGAATCAGGAGCCGGGGAAGTCGTGGCATGAAGCATTCATGGGAAAAGGGTCCTGTGCCGATGAAATCCCTGCGGGCCAAGCTCCTCGTTCTCATCCTGGTGTCGGTTCTGCCCGGCCTCGCCGTCGTCCTCTACGCGAATTACGAGCGGCGGCAGGCGGACATCGAACGGGCCAGGGCCGACGCCCTCTTGATGGTCCAAAGCCTGGGGATCGAGCACGAAAACGACATTGAGGCCTTAGGAAGGCTCCTCCAGACGGTGTCTGGCCTGGCGGC
>JAKPCT010000087.1 GCA_029553165.1 Bacillota bacterium | reverse complement strand
GCATCAAAAGCCTGGGGAACTAAGCGCTACATGAGTATGAAGCACCTTGATGAGATGGCTCCAGATCATTCACAAGTAACTGCTGGTTAACTGCCGGTTACCAAGCGGAAAATGATTTTGCGAAAAAATCTTGACGGTACCAGCTAATATTTGCTATACTATAAACGCAACTGGATTGCAATTAGATTATTTAGGAGAATCGAATGGAAGCTGTAGTAAAAGAGATTTTGAACCGGGCCGGTTTAAAGTGTACTCCTGGAAGGGCAGCCTTGCTGCAACTGCTGATTGACTCCAAAACTCCACTGGCGCAGGAAGAAATCTCCAGCCGGTTAACTGGTAAAGGTTTGAATAAAGTTAACATTTATCGCGCTTTAGAATCCTTTATCAAGGTCGGTTTAGTCCATCGGATTGACAGTTCTGACCGGATTTGGCGATTTGCCTATTGTGGTTGTGGTCAGATCGGGCATTGCCATCCGCATTTTATCTGCCGCTCCTGTGGGAGTGTTGAATGTCTCCTGCAATTAGAATTACCGAACTTAGCCAAAAAAATAAGTGGTTATACAATTGAAGAACGCGAGTTATACTTAAAGGGATTATGTCCCAGGTGCAATTAATAGCAGTTAATATCAGGCAAACGTCACCGGAGGTCAATTAATGAAACGAATTTGGTTACCGGGTTTAGTAATAATCATAATTGTTGCCATAACAATCGGAATATCTTATAAACAATCAAATCTCAATCTTGCAGTACCATCTAAAACAACTGTCATTGTAAGTCTTCCGTTGCTAAAAGATATAGTCCGGGAAATTGGCGGCGATGAAGTTATTGTCCAAAGTATTATTGAAGGCCCGAGCTGCAATCACCATTATGAACCGACGACCGGCAATCTGAAACAGGTTGCAAAGAGTTCACTCTTTGTAAAAGTTGGCCTGGACTTTGATCAGTGGGTTGATAAACTAATCAAAAATGCCGGTAGCCCCAATTTAATGGTGATTGATGCTGCAGCAGGAATCAATCTGATTAATGAAAACGAAGAAGCAGAGCAGGAGCACGAACCACACCATGAGGAAGAAGAAAGCAAACACAACCATGGATCAGTAAATCCTCATTATTGGGGTAATCCGGCCAATATCAAGATTGTTGCTCAAAACATTTTAAATGGCCTGATCAAAATTAAACCGGAACAGAAAGAGGTTTTTACAGCTAACTATAACCAATATATCACTAAAGTCGATAATACCATTGCCGAATTACAAGCAAAAGTCAATTCCCTTCCTAACAAAACGATTGTCAGTTATTCAGCTGCCTTCCATTATTTTTATGAGTTTTTTGGATTTAATTGCCTGGCGACGGTTGAAGATACCTGCGAACAGGAAATATCAGCCAGACGTCTGACTGAAGTAGCCAAAATAATCAAACAACATCAGGTAAAGATTGTTGTCGGCGAAGCAGTATATCCCAATTTACCACGTAATTTAACCGCAGCAACCGGTACGGATTTGGTCCTGCTGTGGCCCGCTACCGATGAAAGTGGCAACTATTTAGAGACGCTCAAAGTAAATGTTGAAAAGTTGGTGACTGCACTTAAATGATCGGTGATAAAGAAGTAGCGAACGGACCAATCAACAAACAACCAATCTTAACACTTACCGGGGTAACAATCGGTTATCCTGGAATTACTGCTTTGTCAAAGATTGATTGTGAAATTAATAAAGGTGAATATATTGCGGTTATCGGACCAAACGGTTCCGGTAAAAGTACCCTTTTAAAAGGAATTTTAGGTCTTCTGCCACTTCAAAGCGGTAAAATCACTTTACATCTATGTAACGAAGACCATCCCAACATCAAACCTGCTTCATTGTTTGGTTATGTCCCTCAAAAAAACCGCAGCGAAACCACTTTTCCGGTTTCAGTAAAAGAAGTGGTGATGATGGGATTATACGCTCAAATTGGGTGGTTCCGGAGGCCACAGCCCCAACACTGGGAACTGGTCCGGCAAAGTTTGGCCAAAGTAGGAATGGTTGACTGTGCCGAACGGCATTTCAGCGAACTCTCCGGTGGGCAACAACAACGAGTGATTATCGCCAGAGCACTGGTATCCAATCCACAAATAATTATCTTAGATGAACCAACTTCGGCGATTGATATCTCGGCCCAACAGGAAATATTATCAATTTTAGAGAGGCTCAATCAGGAGGAAGGAAAGACAATCCTGATGGTTACGCACGATATCAATGAAATCGTCCATTTCTGCAATAAAGTATTATTGCTGGGTGGGGAGAAGAAGTATTTTTTTGGTCCTCCAAATGAGATTTTAACTAGAGAAACATTAGTTTCCGTTTACGGTAACCGGATTTATGTCTACAATCATAACGGACATCCACATGTACTGGTAGGTGATTTCAATCTTTGACTTATTCAACTACTCATTTATGCAAAATGGATTGCTCGGCGCCATAATTGTCGGAAGTTGCTGTTCTTTAATCGGAGTTTTTGTTGTTTTACGGGGAATGTCATACATAGGGGCGGGGATTGCTCATGGGTGCCTGGCCGGGGTTGCTTTGGCGTTTTTGATGGGATGGAATCCTTTGCTGCTGGCAATAACCTTCGCCTTAATTATGGTTATTCTGATTGAAACAATCAATAAAAAAGCCAAACTCAATATGGATACAGCAATTGGGGTTCTTTTTTCATTTGCATTAGCCCTGGCAGTATTATTTATTGGAATGATTAAACGTTATACCCCTGATATAATGAGTTACTTATTCGGTAATTTGTTGGGAATAAGCACCAACGAATTATGGGTGATGGGCGGTATTAGTATCTTTGTTTTACTGATCATCATCCTGTTTTATAAAGAGATTCTGTTTTCCACCTTTGATCCCGAGATGGCTGAGGTATATGGAATCCCCGCCGGTTTAATCTCGTTGCTGTTAACAGTATTAATGGGACTCACAATTGTGATTTCTTTACAAGCAGTGGGGGAATTGCTGGTACTCGCATTAATCGTACTACCGGCTTCCACAGCTTATAAATTAACTACCTCAATCCATAAAATGATCATCATCTCGGTATCGCTTGGTGTATTTGCATCAATCGCCGGCCTGATTATTTCCTACTACCTGGAAAACATACCAAGTGGCTCAATCATTGTTATTACATTAGGGATCTGTTTTATTATTTCGTTATTGATCAGGAAAGTTAAACCTAATTAAATCATATCCGGTTATTGCGGCTACCCAATCAATAATTGTCATGTTCATTCTGTAATAAATGATCAAAGCTTGCTGGATCAAAAGGAAGATTAGCTGAATTTAACAACTTCAGTTCCTCAATTATTTTCCGATCTTCTTGGGCTCGCTTCCAGGATTCAAACTGTGCACAATAATCAGAACAACCAATTAATTCCCCGGACCAATTATTGATGCATCCTAAACATGGGTGCTTTTTCATTTGCGTTTTCATTGCATTACCTCCAAACATACTTACTTCTTATAATATGATCTACCTGCACTGGCAGTGTTAGATTTTTATATCTTAATAATAACAGAACATATTTTCTGCTAATACATAATTACGGTACATAACCAATTTTACTTAATAGGTTTTTTATTAAAATATTGTTAAATAATTACTAAAGATGTCCGTTGATCCCAAAAGCCGCCTTTTAATTAAAAGATTTTTGGTAAAAGTAACTTCAGATCGGCTGGAATAGGGGCAGTAAAACACATTCGTTGCCTGGTGCGGGGATGAATGAAGGATAACCTTACAGCATGCAGTGCCGGACGATTTATTTCCGGATCAGCTTTACCATAAAGCTCGTCTCCCCAAAGCGGAAGTCCGAGATGGGCGAGATGGACTCTTATCTGATGTGTTCTTCCGGTATATAACTTTACAATCAGCCAACAGTTGTGATTTGCTGCTTTAATAACCCGATAGCGTGTTAAAGCAGGCTTTCCGTCAGTTGCAATCAGACGTTTTGGAGATTCCGGATTGGTTTTAATCGGCAAATCGATTTTACCGTACTTTCGCTGTGGAATCCCATGGCAGAATGCAAAGTAAAGCCGGTGCAGGTTATTGGTTAACTGTAAACTTAATTGTTGATGAACCCATGAATTTTTAGCGATCACAATCAACCCGGAAGTATTCCGATCGAGACGATGGACCGGATGAAACGAAGCCAATTCATTATTTTGTTGCCAATGATATTGCAACGCGTTAGCAATTGTGCCTGATTGATACTGTTTGACTGGATGGACTACCATTCCGGGGGGCTTATTAATCACTACCAGATCAGCATCCTCGTAAACTATCGATAATGGAATATTTTCAATCGCAAACTGTTGTGGTTTTGGAGCAAATTCTAAAACCAGCTCCTCACCGCCATTGACAACCGTACTCACCCAGACAAGATTACCGTTTAATTTGATTCCGTCACTCTTTTTCAGTCTCCGAACCTGACTGCGCGACAGTCCTAAGTCAACCCGCATAAAATTGTCTAATCTCTGTCCCTTTTTTTCATTAGGAATTATTACTTTAAAGGGAACTGTTTTTTCCATTCTGTTCCTCCTGGATTATAACTAAATTTTAGTATAACACTTTTAGCTGAAAGATACTAACGAATTATTGAGGAGCAAAGACACTCAACATTTATTAAATTTTTGACGATAATTATAAGAAAGATTGAATTTTGTATTTTAGTATCAGGTGAGAAATATGACAGCAACAAAAACACAGTTCGTTATCCTTTATCTTATCGGTCAGTAAAACAACAAGAAACAGGCGATAATAATGATGAACAATCAATTAAAAAAAATCAAGTATCAAAACCGTCCCACAATTGCATTTCTCGTTGATAATTTGTCTGATAAATTTGAAGAAAGAATTTGGGATAGTGTAATTAATGCTGCCAAACAATTTGATCTTAACCTACTTGGTTACGTTGGGGGATCTGTTTCCAAAGATTGTAATACCAATTCAATTTACAATTTAATTGATAATAATCTGATTGATGGAATTATTTCAATCTCCGGTTCTTTAGGCTGGTTGTTATCCGAAGCCGAATTGATCGAATTTTACCAGCGTTTTAGACCGCTTCCGATAGTAAGCATCAGTAGAGCGATCGATGGTTTAGCGAATATTTTGGTTGATAATGAGAGCGGGATACGGCAATTAATGACCCACTTGATTGAAGTGCACCAATACCGGAGAATCGCATTTATCACCGGATTGTCGGGAAATAGCGATGCTGAAGCCCGACTTCAAACTTACAAGCAGGTATTAGCGGAGTATAATATTCCTTATAATCCTGATCTGGTAGTGCCGGGTAATTTTTACCGGGAAACCGGGTCAAAAGCGATCAGTATTTTATTAGATGAAAGAAAAGTCGGATTTGACGCAATTTTAGCTGCTAATGATTATATGGCAATCTATGCAATGAAAGAACTGCAACGCCGAGGGATCCGGGTTCCCGAGGATGTTGCTTTAGTTGGATTTGATGATATTCCGGATGGGATCAGTGTTATTCCTTCGCTGACAACCGTCAGCCAACCATTGAGTGAGATCGGTTGGGAAGCTGTTAAAACTATCAATCATCTGATTAAAGGTGAACCGGTACCAGACAAAAAATATTTTTCAACCATGTTAGTAGTACGACGTTCCTGTGGTTGTATGGTTGCAAACCATATTGATGCTGATGTCAATCTTCCTGATAATAAGCAATATGTCCTAACCAATCAAAAAACCCTGACTCCAAGAGGGGTTGAGAAAATTATAACAGCTCATTTTAATGAATTTAAAGATAAAATGTTCTATCAAAATTGGGCTTTTGATTTAGCCAATTCATTACATGAGTGGGCCACTAATGCTGATTGTAATCAATTTTTTCTAACTCTGGAATCCGCAATTATCAAAGAGTACGATAATGTCTCATTAACCTTATGGTATCAAGTACTTGAACTTTTAACTAAAATATATGAATCGATTCTTTTAGAAGAACAAAAAGAAGAATTATACCATCTCTTTAAAAAAGCGTTTGCGGTTGTAGGTAAAATTGCCGAACAGATCCAGATTGCCAAACGGATCCGCTATGAAGAACAATATATTATTCTCCAAAAATTATATGAACAATTAATAACCTTACTTGATGATGAAGGTCTGAAAAATTTATTGGCTCAAAAACTTCCTTCACTGGGAATCCACAGTTTTTATCTCTCATTATATGAAAACCAAAGTCTGGAAACATCGTATTTATATTATTATTACAACTTAAGTAATAATGTTATAATTAATAAAGATCAGAAGACTTTCCCTTCGAAACAGCTAATCCCGGGAGAGTTTGTTAAAGACCGGGAGCGTTTTGCTTATGTTATTTTGCCACTCCATTATAAAGAAGAGCAAATCGGCTTTTCACTCTGCGAGATTGGTTCGTTGGAGGCTCCGGTATACGATACATTAATCAATCAGGTTAGTACTGCGCTGAAAGTGACTACTTTAGTTAAGGAAGTACGGCAGTATGCTTTAGAGCTTGAGCAGAAAGTTGAAGAGCGAACCAAAGAACTTAAAACTGCTCATAATCAACTGATTGAAGCAGCCCATCAAGCCGGAATGGCTGAAGTAGCAATTGGTGTGATGCATAATATTGGGAATCTCTTAAACAGTGTCTGTATCTCTACAGAAGAGATCTGTAATACTATCAAATATTCAAAACTGACCGGACTTGACAAAGCCAATCAATTATTGGACACTAACCGCGAAAACTTAGCCACTTTCTTTGCTAATGACAGTAAAGCGGCTTTACTGCCGGATTATTACCTTCAAATTACGCAGAGCCTGAAGGGTGAGCATAAGAAGATCTGGGATGAAGCCTTGCAATTGATTGAAAAAACTGCTCTGATGCGGGAAATCATCCGGACCCTTCAAGACTATGCCTCGAGCAATATCCAACTGGTATTTGAGGAAAAAGTGGAGATCAGTTCAATCATTGATAACGCGTTGAAGATCCAGGAAAGCAATCTCAATAAAAACGATGTAAAAATTATCAAGCAATATGAAGCGATCGAACCAATTGAAACCCATAAAACCAAATTAACTCATATTCTGGTTAATTTGATTAAGAATGCCGTTGAAGCAATGCGCGGCAACAGAGAGAACGAATCGATCTTAAAAATAAAACTGTATCAAAATGAACTGAATAATATTGTGATTGAAGTATCTGACAATGGTGAAGGTATTGCGCCGGAAAATCTGAAAAAGATCTTTACCTATGGGTTTACCACTAAAGCTGATGGCCATGGATTTGGGCTCCATACCTGTGCCAATTATCTAAATGAAATGGGTGGCAATATTTCGGTTCACAGTGATGGCATAGGTAAAGGAGCAACATTTAAGATAGTTTTAAACAAAAAACAAGAAGAAGTTGAGCAATGAATTAATATTACTATTTACCAACTTCATCGAGGATTTTATATGAACTCAAAAAAAAGATTAACAATTGGATTTCTGGCGGACAATTTATTTGATGGGTATGAAGGGTCTATTTGGAGCAGCGCTGTCAATACAGCAAAAAATGAGGACCTTAATATTTTCAGTTTTGCTGATGGCCCAATTAATTCCTGGATTAATAATTATAGTTATCATTTAATTCAAAATGCACAGATTGACGGTTTCATCGCAATCAGTGGAACTTTAGGCTGTCACTCCACCCAAAAAGAAATTGAAAAATTTTATCAGGATTACGTTTCCAGACCGCTTGTCAGCATTGGACGTGCTGTTAAAGGTTGTACTAACGTTATCGTCGATAACAACGGAATTGCACAATTAGTTGACCATCTGGTTAATATCCACCAATTTAGTAAGATCGCCTTTATTTCAGGGCCGCTTAAAAATGCAGATGCCAAAAAACGGCTGCAAATCTACCGTACCAGCCTTGAAAAGTATAATCTAAAATACGATCAAAATATGGTTTATACTGGTAAGATCTTTTGGTATGACGATGGTATTGAAGCAGTGAAGTTTTTTTTAGATCAACAAAATCTAAAATTGGATGCAATTATCGCGGCTAATGACTATATGGCGATTGGAGCGATCAATGAACTGCAGAATCGGGGCTACCGTGTTCCCGAAGATATTGCGGTAGTCGGATTTGATAATATTTATGAAGCGCAAAATTTCAAAATACCACTTACAACTGCCCAACAACCATTACTACAGATCGGTAAAATCGCGGTTGAAAAGATTATCTCCCTCTTTGAAGGCGCTCCTGTCGAAACAACAACCTTACCAACTGAGATCATTATCAGGAAATCCTGTGGCTGTAACCATATCAATAAAAGTTATCATCCAATTCTGTTTAACACACCGGTTAGCACAGATTATTCTCTAATCCAAAAGATCGCTTTTGAATTAGAAGCAAAGTATCCTGAAGTTAACGATAAACTAAAGGAATCGTGGGCTCTTGAACTGGTGAATTGTTTTGCGAATGATTTACGAACAGAAAACTATTCGTTTTTAGACCTTTTGACTTCTTATATCGAAACCAGTTATAAAAAAGGGCTTTCAATCGTTGTTTGGTTATCGGTTCTCCGTGAACTGGCAAATATGGCAAATAACTTTGACAGCGATTTAATAACACCGCTGATTGCAAATGCTTTTACAATTGTCGGAGAATTTTTGAATAAAGTTAATGTCTACCACGAATCGCAAGCTGAAGATTTTTTTAATATTACGCAACGCTTATATCATATTTTTAACCGAAGAAAGATCTATAATAACCACCGGTTGGAACAACGAATCAACATCGAATTTGATCGCCTCGGAATCCAAAGTTTTTATTTGTCCAGATTTAAAGAGGATGATAGCCAAAAAGCCAAGTTATCATATTATTACAGCAAGAATCAACATGTTTTGCTTGAAAAGATCGACGACTATTTTGAAACGCAGGACCTTATTCCCGGACATTTTCAAAACGCTCACGAACGTTATTCGTTCGTCGTTTTACCGATTGCCCAGACCGGATTCGTAATGTTTGAAGCTAATAAATTTGATGAAACTATTAATGCGCACCAAAATGTTACAACCTATAAGGCAGTCAAAACCATCGTCCTGATCAATGAAATCCGCCATTATACCAGTCAATTGGAGTATTTGGTAGAAGAGCGGACCAGACTGTTAAAAGAAGCCGAAGAAGCCCAACAACGTCTGGTCGAAACCGCTCACAAAGCCGGTATGGCGGAGATTGCCATCGGGATTATGCACAACATTGGCAATCTGATCAATAGCATTAATATATCTACCGAAGAGATTGTAGCCATCTTAAATAAGTCAAAATTACCCGGACTACTCAAAGCGAATCAGTTATTCAAAAACTATCAACCGGAACTGTCTAATCTGTTCAACAGTCAATCTAAACTGTTGCTTTTGCCAGACTATTATGATCAAATCGGAAATATATTAAAAGACGAACAAGAAAAGATCAGTGCTGAAATCGAGCAATTGATCAATAAAGTAACCTTAATTCAGGGGATTATTCAAACTTTACAGGAGTACGCTTCAAACGATTATTATAATGATTTTGAAGAAGAAGTAGAGCTGAGCGCAGTTATTGAAAATTCTTTGAAGATCCAGGAAAGTAACATCCTCAAACACAACATCAAAGTCATTAAAGAATTTAATGTACCGTTATTTTTTGTAACCAATCAAACAAAACTGACTCATATTATGGTAAACTTAATTAAGAACGCAATAGAAGCGATGTGTAATACTGAAAATGAGCCTACATTGTCAATCAGGCTTTATTTAAACACGCAATTAGTTCCGGTGATTGAAGTTAGTGACAATGGTGAAGGAATTGCCAAAGAAGACTTGAAGAAGATGTTTACTTACGGGTTTACAACTAAAGAGAACGGTCATGGATTTGGGCTTCATACCTGTGCCAATTATATGAACGAAATGGGTGGCAGTATTACGGTTCATAGTAACGGAAAGGGTAAAGGGGCAACATTTACACTAATTTTAAACAACAAGAAGTTGAATAAATAATTTATTATAATTATTGAGGTTTCTATGGATTCAAAAAAACGATTAACCATTGGTTTTTTGGCTAACAATTTATTTGACGGCTATGAAGGGCCAATTTGGAGCAGTGCTGTCAATACAACAAAAAACAAGGATCTTAATATTTTCAGTTTTGCTGATGGCCCAATTAATTCCTGGATTAATAATTATAGTTATCAATTAATTCAAAATTCACAGATTGATGGGTTCATCTCAATTAGCGGAACATTAACTTCTCATTCCAATAAAGGTGAAATCGAAAAATTTTATCAGGAGTATGTTTCAAAACCGCTGGTAAGTATAGGCCGTGTTGTTAAAGGTTGTACCAATATTATTGTCGATAATACCGGAATTGTACAATTGGTTGAACATCTGGTTGAGGTCCATCAATTTAAAAGGATCGCCTTTATTTCAGGGCCGCTTAAAAATTTGGAAGCAGCAGAACGGCTACAAATCTATCGTACCAGTCTCGAGAAGTATAATCTTCAATACGATCAAAACCTGGTTTATATCGGAAAGATCTTTTCATATGACGATGGTATTGAAGCAATAAAATTTTTTTTGGATCAACAAAATCTAAAGTTGGATGCAATTATTGCAGCTAATGACTATATGGCAATTGGAGCGATTAATGCGTTACAAAATCGGGGTTACCGTGTTCCCGAAGATATTGCGGTAGTTGGATTTGATAATATTTTTGAAGCACAACATTTTAAAATACCTCTCACCACAGTAGAACAGCCATTGCAACAAATTGGCAAAATTGCGGTTGAAAAGATTATTGCACTCATTGAAGGCGCTCCACTTGAGACTGCAACTTTAGCTACGAATATTGTTATCAGGAAATCCTGTGGCTGTAACTGTATCAATAAGAGTTACCATCAAATACTTTTTAATAAAAATTTACAAACTAAAGCGATTTGCAGTGGCAATGATAATTCAACCGCAAAGATTGCTTCAGAATTAGAAACTAAGTTTCCGGAAGTCAAGGATAAGCTGAAAGAATCGTGGGCTGATGAACTTGTGGAATGTTTTGTGCATGATTTAAAAGACGAAAGTAGTTCGTTTTTAGAACTTTTACCTTCTTTTATCGAAACCGGTTATGAAAAAGGCCTGTCGATAGCTGTTTGGCTGTCAATTCTTCGCGAGTTAGTAATTTTAACCCAATACTTCAACAACAACTTAGCAACCCTGCTAATTACCCATGCATTTTCAATTGTCGGAGAATTTTTGGAGAAAGTTAAAGTTTACCATGAATCGCAAGCTAAAGAGTTTTTCAGTACGACACTACACTTCTATCGTTTTTTTAATAAATGTCAAACCAACGATAATGATCGGATTGAAGAACGGATCAACATTTATTTTGAACGTTTAGGAATCCAAAGCTTTTATTTATCAAGATTTAAAGAGAATGAAATTCAAAAAGCCAAGTTATCATATTATTTTAGCAAAAATCAACATGTTTTGCTTGAAAAGATCGACGACTATTTTGAAACGCAGGATCTTATTCCCGGACATTTTAATAATACTGCTGAACGGTATTCGTTTATCCTTTTACCGATTGCCAAGACCGGATTTGTAATGTTTGAAGCCAATAAATTTGATGAAACGATTCACGCTCACCAAAATGTTACAACTTATACGGCGGTCAAAACCATCGTTTTATTAAATGAAATCCGTCATTATACCACCCAATTAGAGTATTTGATTGAAGAAAGGACCAGACTGTTAAAAGAAGCCGAAGAAGCCCAACAACGTCTGGTCGAAACAGCTCATAAGGCCGGTATGGCGGAGATTTCCATCGGGATTATGCACAACATTGGTAACCTATTAAACAGCATTAATGTATCTACCGAAGAAATCGATGATATCTTAAATAAATCGAAATTACCCGGACTACTCAAAGCTAATCAGCTATTTAAAGACTATCAACCGGAACTGTGTAATCTGTTTGACAGCCAATCTAAACTATTGCTTTTACCAGACTATTATGAACAAATCGGAAATATATTAAAAGACGAACAAGAAAAGATCAGTAATGAAATCGAGCAATTAATCAATAAAGTAACCTTAATTCATGGGATTATTCAAACTTTGCAAGAATATGCTTCAAGCGACCATTATAATGATTTTGAAGAAGAAGTGGAGCTAGGCTCAGTTATTGATAATTCATTGAAGATCCAGGAAAGCAATATTCTGAAACACAACATTAAAGTTATAAAAGATTTAAAGTTACCGTTATTTTTTGTAACTAATCGGACGAAACTGACTCATATTTTAGTAAACTTAATTAAGAACGCAGTTGAAGCAATGCGTAATACTGAAAATGAACCTACATTGTCAATCAGGCTTTATTTAAATGCGCAATCAATTCCGGTGATTGAAGTTAACGATAATGGCGACGGAATTGCCAAAGAAGACCTAAAAAAGATGTTCACTTACGGATTTACAACTAAAGAGAACGGTCATGGATTTGGACTTCATACCTGTGCCAATTATATGAATGAAATGGGCGGCAGTATTACGGTACATAGTGATGGAAAGGGTAAAGGGGCAACCTTTATCCTGACCTTAAGAAAGCTTGAAGGAAAATAAATTTGTTACTCATTATCGTTTTTACTTTCATTCCGGACCAACGGTTCGGATTTTTTATTCCTAAAAAAGGGGAGCGGGTTAAAACTCTAGAAATTAAATCTTCAAATCGAACAAAGAAGGTGATTATTGATGGCAACTGTAACCATTAATCCGGCCACCAATTCTGATTTACCGGAATTACTACGGATTTACAATTACTATGTCCTTAATTCCACGGCTACATTTGATGAAGTCCCTCTAACAGAAACTGAAATGATGCAGGTTTTACTCTTAACCAACAATAGCGAAGCCGATCGCTACCGGTCATTTACAATTAAAAAGCAAAATCTCATCTGTGGTTATGCAATTATCTCCAAACATCATCCCCGAAGCGCCTATTTGAAGACTGCTAATGTTGCGGTTTACATTGCCCCCGAATTTGTAAGGCAGGGTTTTGGAGGAATTGCACTTGATTTCTTAGAGAAATGGGCCGCCCAACATCAATTTCACGTTTTGATCGCCATTATCTGCGCTGAAAACGAAAGCAGCATTGCTTTATTTAGTAAGAAAGGCTATTTCAAATGCGCTCATCTTAAAGAAGTCGGTATCAAATTTGGGCGGGTCCTTGACGTGGTTTATTATCAAAAAATTATCAATTAATGATTTCAATATTTAATTAACAAAACTGTAAGCAGGACTTTTACTAATCATTCAGAAAAAATAGGAATCCCTAAATTAGAATTAAAAGGAGTTTCCGATGAGAAAAGAGTCACTGTTAATTGTCTTGTCATATTTAACGATCTACATCGTCTGGGGATCAACTTACTTCTTTATCAAAATGGCTGTTGCAACCATACCGTCATTTTATGTTGTCGGCTTTCGCTGGTTAATAGGCGGTATTGCTTTATTAATCTATTCCTGGCTATCAGGACGGATTAAGCCTTGGCCCACCGCTAAAGAGTTATTGGCCTCATTGATCTTGGGAACTCTTTTATTGATTGGAGGCAACGGCTTAGTTACGATTGCTGAAAAAAGAGTTGACAGCTATTTTGCGGCTTTAGTCCTCGCTGCTACTCCCATTACCGTTGCCCTTTTTGACAGGGTATTGTTAAAAAAGCAGATCAGTTTGATTAAGTTAGGCGGAATTGTCTTAGGTTTGATCGGTGTAGCTGCTCTGTTATACAATGGCAAATCAATTCTCGGAAGTTTCACGGCTGATGTTATATTAATATTGACTGGTATGACTCTGTGGAGTTTAGGGACAAGTTTAGGTCATAAGATCCATACTCCTAAGGATGTCTTTGTGAACAGCAGTATTCAGATGATCTTTGTCGGGTTGATCAGTTTGATTTGGGCTTATTTCGAAACACCCAACGCCAGCTTTACCGACTTCACATCGAGTTCTATCTTCGGATTGGCTTACTTAACTATCTTTGGTTCACTGGCATTTTGCGCTTATAATCACTTACTTCTTCATGAACCGGCAATTCGAATCACCAGTTATTCTTATATTAATCCGGTAATCGCTGTCGTACTTGGCTTACTGGTCGGCGCTGAAAAACCGGTACCGTTTTTAATGTTTGGACTGCCGTTGATACTGATGGGGTTGATTCTAATGTTATATGGCGAATTATTGATGAATAAATTATTTAGAAAGACTGCAACAAGTAACTAAATTAACCGTTTTCAAAGTACAGGAAGTGTTATTACAAATCTTGTGCCTTGATTGACCTCGCTTTCAACCTGAATTTTATCTTTATGCTCAGTAACAAAAAGTAACCAAGGATTTTAAATATGCCCGAAAAAATCAAATATGAGAATATTCCGGCAGCTGTATATTAGAGCAAAAGATTCTACAATTTACTATTGACAAATCCGGCTTTTCTTTGGTATATTATTTAATGTTCCTGCGAGATGGGACATTTAAAATGGGCTTGTAGCTCAGTTGGGAGAGCGCTTGAATGGCATTCAAGAGGTCAGGGGTTCGATTCCCCTCAGGTCCACCATCGTAATCCACAACTCGTTTCGTTTAGAAACGGGTTTTTTTTATTTTGTGAACCAGCAACTTTTTTAGCCGAAGTAACCAAAAATAATAAATTGTTGACAGCAGCTAAAATATATTATTAAATTTAATTATCAGCACAATTAATTTATGCAACCAACAATTGCTTAGTAAAACCAGTTACTTTTTATTTTTGAGATTATTATATGGAGAGTTAGCGATGGAACATTGGCGGATATTAGGGATTGAACCTACCGATGATATTAAAAGTATTAAAACAGCCTATGCCAAAAAACTTAAGGAATGCCATCCTGAAGATCATCCTGAAGTGTTTCAAAAATTAAGGGAAGCGTATGAGTTTATTCTTAGTAATTTAAGAATTGCCCAAACTGATTTGGAACCCGTCAAATCCTTAATTTCAGCATTTGATACCTTCAGCGATGATCAAGCATTAGACGAGTTTGAACCAGTCATGATGGTAGATAATTCCTCTGAAAACGAAAACGAAACCGAAAGCGATAACGAACTCGCCTGGGAATTTTTGGAAAGAGCGAAATCGATCTATAATAATTACCATCAGCGGATCAATCTTGACTGTTGGCGGGAACTGTTTGAAACGGAACGCTATTGGAAAATCAATATCCGTCACAATATCAACCGATATTTAGTAGCATTTTTAGCCGATAATGTTCAATTGCCGCATCTGATCTGGCGCTACCTCAACGATCAGCTGGGGATAACCGTCAATCACGGTTCCAATTATCGCCTTTCATTAAAAGCTGTTAACAATTTAACTGCTTTAATTGATGTTGGCGTTGAACTTAACTACAATTTAAATTTTAATGAAAATGCTAATCAGATCGATTTTAATTTATTTTTAGAACAACGTGAAAAAGCTTATTTTGCTCTTGCCGCCAATGATCTGGAAACAGCGTTTTCTCATCTGGACGCTGCTTATAAACTTCTTCCGTCTGATGAAGATCTGACAATCTTAATTGTTATTTATCACTTAAAAAAATATCCGCTTGAAAGAGCTTATCAAATCCTTCTGGAGCAATATCAATTCACATTTTTAGAGCAAGAAACACTGGAAACGCTTAACCGTTTTATTGATGCTTATAACCAATTACTTTCCCGGGTGAAGAAGGAATACTTATTATCGGTGGTAATCCTTAACAATATCATCGTTATCTTTAAAAAGAAACCGCTCGCTTTCGACAGTGACTTCTCATATCAACAATTAATCGAACCAAGAGAAGGACAATCATTTGATTATTATGAATTAATCGTTACTGAGATCGCTAATGCCTTATATCAGCTTAAAAAGTATCATCTAGTGATCGAGTGTTGCAAGCGACTCTTAAATCACAAACCCGATCGGGACAAGATCTGGTATCTCCAAGGCAGTTGTCAGGAAGAGTTACAATTATACGATGAAGCACTTGCATCTTATGAGCATGTGCTGGAGATTAATCCACGCTCTTATCAAGCCTGGAATAAAAAAGGAGTTTTTTTTGATGAATTAAAAGATTACAATCAAGCCTTGGAATGTTATGAAAAGGCATTAACCATTAATCCACAATTTAGTTCAGCCTGGAATAATAAAGGAGTGACCTTTAAAAAACTTGGTAATCTTCCTAATGCTTTATTCTGTTACAATCAGGCTCTGTCGTTTGATAACACCGATAGTCTTTTTTGGGTAAACAAAATTATACTGTTGATCGAGCTCAATCAACTTCAGGAAGCCTTGGATTGTTCTTTCAAAGCATTAACAATTATTGATTCCGACATTATTTGGTATTATCAAGGTTTGATCCTTGCTCAATTAGGCGAATATAACGATGCATTGAAAGCTAATAACAAAGCCTTAGATCTAAATAGTGATTCCGCTAAATACTGGAATGCCAAAGGCAACACCTTACTCAACCTGGAGCGCTATCATGAGGCATTATATTGTTATGATCAGGCAATAATAAAAGATAATAATAATTGTTGCGATTTACATATTTATTGGTCTAATAAAGGAATTACTCTGTTTTATATGGAACGTCATGATGATGCTCTTGTTTCGTTTGACAATGCTCTGAAATTAAACCCTGATTATTCGTTTGCCTGGAATAAAAAAGGACGGGTTTTGGCTGATTGTAATAGAGATCATGAAGCTCTGGATTGTTTCGAGAAAGCGCTCGCACTCGAACCTGACAATCCGTTATTCTTGAAGAATAAAGCCGAAGTATTATTAAAATTAGATCAAATTACAGCTGCTTTAGATTGCTATAATCAACTTATCAAATTAACTCCGGATGATGCCGAACTCTGGAAACAAATTGCCAATTTATTGATAAATTCAGGCAATTACGAACGGGCTGTCAATTATTTTCTAAGAGTTTTAGATCTTAACCCCGAAGATGCCTCTGTCTGGAATCAGCTCGCTGTATCACTTGAAAGATTGGAAAAGAATGAAAATGCACTGTTTTGCTATCAAAAAGCAATATTTTACGCTCGGAACGAAAGTACATTTTGGATTAACAAAATCAAGTTTCTGTTATCACTGAATCAACTGGAAGAAGTTTTACTGACCAGTGATGAAGCACTAAAACTGTTTCCCAGAGATCATCTGCTCTGGTACAATCGAGGAGTTGCCTCATACTTGTTGGGAAATTATGATCAGGCATTAACCTGTTTTGACAAATCAATAACAGGAAAAGCTGATTTTGAAGCCTGGAATTATAAGGGAATGATCTATGAACAGCTGCAAAATTATCAGCGGGCAATTGGCTGCTATAAAAGTGCTTTAAACGACGCTCCCGAAGAGCTCCACGATCAATACTATACAAATATCGGCAATGTTTACCGTACACTAAAAGAGTATGACAAAGCCCTGCTTTACTATGATGATGCACTTCAAATCAATGAAAATAATTATAATGCTTTGATCAAAAAAGGAGAGATGCTCTTGTTACTTGAAAAGTATCAGGAAGCGCTTGACTGTTATGAAAAAGCTTTAACTATTGAAAAAGATAATCCTGAAGTCTGGATCAATAAAATCAATCTTTTAGAAAAGTTAGGTAGAATTGAAGAAGCGAAGCAATGTTATGAAAACGCAAAACCATTGCTCCGGATATCGAATTTGACTTCGAGGGATTAATGAAAATTAAGGTTTCGAAAGCGAAAAGCATAACTTAGCAAAGGATTAATTGGAATAACTTCAAAATTAAAGGCTGCGCATATCAACTTATGCAGCAGCCTTTTTCGCAACTTAGCTGCTTAAACCACAGAACAAAGAGAGGGAATTAGAATGACTACTCGAATAATTAACGACTTTCAACTGGAAGATTTGGTCATCATTGACGATTTAGGCAGTGCAGAGATGATATTGACTAATCCTTCAGGCGAATATCATTACCAGATCACCAAAACACCTGACGGTTATCACGTAATCTATAAATTAAACAAATTAACGCCAATGATGATGGATACTATTGACGAGATCTTTGCTTATGCTCAAGCCCATGAAACCCGTGCATTAGTTATTAAAAAGTAGAGGGGTTTACCAATTGAAAAATTGATAAAGTTATCGCGGATGAAAATGAAATAATCCGATGGGATGGCAAGAATAAAGGGGTTTCTGAATGGAACAAAGACCAAAACCTTAAAAAGGCATTTTCCTCAAGTTGTGTCTGGTTTTATCAGAAAACAGTAGTAAAATAATTAACATAATTCAAAAATTGGTATGGGACATTTTTGAAGAATTGTGCTATAATATTTTAGCAATCTAGTTTAGAGGGATTTAAATGGCAAAGAAGGAACGCAAAACAATTGCCGTCAACCGACGGGCGCGACATGATTATTTTATTGAAGAAACGTACGAAACAGGGATTGTCCTGACTGGGACCGAAGTTAAGTCATTACGCTCCGGAAAAGGCAATCTGCAGGACAGTTATGCGACAATCAAGGACAATGAGTTGTTTTTGCTCAACTGCCATATCAGTCCCTATGATTTTGGCAACCGTTTCAATCATGATCCCTTAAGAAACCGGAAATTACTGATGCATCGTGAGGAGATCCGACGGTTATTCAGTAAAATCCGTGAGAAAGGCTTTACTTTAGTACCGTTGCAGATGTACTTCAATGAGCAGGGCCGCGTTAAAGTTGAGCTTGGTTTAGCAAGAGGTAAAAAACTCTATGATAAACGTGAGGATATTGCAAAACGCGATGCTGCGCGGGAGATGGACCGGGCGATTCGGGCCAGTCAGAAAAGTTAAATTTCATTATTCAATTGTTACTCTTAAGCTTTCAAAGTTTTTGGGGGCGACCGGTTTCGACGGGGAGAGTAGGCATTGAAGTAGCGAGTCGAGGTGCTGTGGCCTCGTTAAACTGCAGCAAGCACATTAAGTGCCAATAATAATTACGCTTTAGCTGCTTAATATAAGTAGCCGTCCAAACCGAACTTAACCCGGGAGGTCGGGGCGGGCGTCAAACAAACCGGGGCGCTCATTAACCAATTCGCGGAGGTTAGTGCTAAGACGATCGCGATAGCAAGTTTCAAGTCCGTCCGTAGACGTGAAACAAGCGAAGTTTAAATTGCGGTCTGCACTCGGAGAAGCTTCTTTGAATACCTTTTCGGACGGGGGTTCGACTCCCCCCGCCTCCACCATAATAATTAACTCAATAAATATAATAAATATTTCAATTACAACCCGTAGCTTAAAAGAGCTTCGGGTTTTTTTTGTATTGTTTTACATATACAGAATTATGCCCGACAAAAACATTAAAAAATTGTTAATTAGATCAAATGAAGGCGGATTATTCAATAATAAGTCAAATCATTAATATTAGGTTTAAACCGCAAATTTTAATTTTAAATAGTGAAAACAATTACTAGATAATTTAAAATAGATTAAATTTAAGTTAAAACCCAAATAAAGTCGGTTATAGCTTGCAATATCTTGCGGATCAGATATAATTATGGTATAAGGGGAAGGATTTTTTGTTTTTATTAATCACTATTACATAAGCGGTTAATAGTGTCGGATAATTATGTAAGTAACTGAATTTTGTCAGCAGAGAGGAGGTAACTTATGGAAAATTTGCAGGCGGGGATTCAGCTTCTGCTCGTTGGTATGACAATGGTTTTTATTGTTTTAGTTTTACTGATGGGTCTTATGAATGCGATGTCAGTGTTAGTTACGAAGAATCTTCCGAAAACAAATGTTGCTATGCAAAAAATTGATAATAGTTCTGGTGAAACTGAAGAAGAACTGGCAGCTATTATGGCAGTATTTGCAACCAAATTTCCGGAACGGAAAAATTTGAATATTAAAATAAAACAATGTTAAATATTTTTTAATTTTAGGAGGTATACAATATGCAGAATTATAAAGTCACAGTTAATGGTAAAGTTTATGAAGTTACAGTAGAAGAAACCAGTCAATCAGCTGCTGCAACTTCTTCAATAAGCTCACCAGCTGAAAAACCAATTACTTCTAAACCTGGTACTGCTGAAGCCGGAGATATTACGGTTAATTCACCGTTAGCGGGAAGTATTATGTCGATTAAAGTCAAACCCGGAGATGAAGTTAAATACGGACAAGTGTTACTTACTTTAGAAGCCCTAAAGATGGAGAATGAAATTGTTGCCCCTGAAGCAGGGGTTGTAAAGGAGATCTTTACCCAAACCGGCGCAATGGTAAATGTCGGAGACCTTTTAGTATCCCTGCGTTCATTATAGGAGGAGCAAACAATGGAGATCAACTTACTGGAACTCTTAAAAACAACCGGTTTTTTCACGATCACCTGGCAGCAAGTATTAATGATCATTATTTCATTTATCTTATTTTATTTGGCAATAAAAAAACAGTATGAGCCATTATTGTTATTACCAATCGCTTTTGGTGTTTTACTTACCAACC
This sequence comes from Bacillota bacterium, assembly GCA_029553165.1. GTDB lineage: Bacteria > Bacillota > UBA4882 > UBA8346 > UBA8346 > JAKPCT01. The sequence goes on along the minus strand of JAKPCT010000087.1, from coordinate 41,715 downwards.
TGCCACTCGGTGAATTTGACCTGACGAATCCGCCATCCGGAACCGATGCCGGAGGTCTAATCTACTATTTATATCAAGGCGTAAAACTCGGAATTTATCCGCCATTAATCTTTTTAGGTGTTGGTGCAATGACTGACTTTGGCCCGCTAATTGCCAACCCCAAAAGTATTCTGCTCGGTGCTGCGGCACAACTTGGAATTTTTGCAGCATTATTAGGAGCAGTTCTTTTAAATACTCTTTTTCCAAATGTTTTTCCTTACGATTTAAAAGCAGCGGCTTCGATTGGAATAATCGGAGGAGCGGATGGACCGACAGCGATCTTTTTAACAAGTAAGCTAAAACCGGAGTTATTAGGAGCAATAGCGATTGCTGCCTACTCTTACATGGCGTTGATCCCGATTATTCAACCGCCGTTAATGCGCTGGATTGTCCCCAAAAAAGAACGGCAAATTGTTATGGAGCAACTCCGTCCAGTTTCAAAATTAGAAAAAATAATCTTCTCTGTTATGGTTACGGTTATTTGCTCAATTCTACTACCTTCAGCTGCTCCCTTGATTGCTTGTTTAATGTTTGGCAATCTGTTACGTGAATCCGGAGTAGTTGAACGTTTATCCAAAACCGCGCAAAATGAACTGATCAATATAATTACAATCTTCTTAGGAGTATCTGTTGGTGCAACTGCGAAAGCCGAAAGATTTCTTAGTCCGTCAACACTGGGAATCATTGCGTTAGGATTGGCTGCTTTTGCCTTCAGTACTATCGGCGGATTATTATTCGGACGAATAATGTGTAAATTTTCCGGTGGTAAAATCAATCCTTTAATTGGCGCCGCTGGAGTCTCGGCCGTACCAATGGCAGCCCGTGTCGCCCATAAAGTTGGGACCGAAGATTGCCCCAGTAATTACCTTTTAATGCACGCAATGGGACCAAACGTTGCCGGAGTTATTGGTTCGGCTGTCGCTGCTGGTTTGCTATTAGTTAGTTTATCTTAAAATCAGGAGGCATGGATATGAAACGTCCTGTAAAAATTACTGAAACCGTTTTCCGCGATGCTCATCAGTCATTATGGGCTACCAGAATGAAGACTGATGATATGATGGCGGTTGCGGAGATGATTGATGAGGTTGGCTATCATTCGTTGGAAGCCTGGGGGGGAGCCACGTTTGACAGTTGCTTAAGGTTTCTTAAAGAAGATCCGTGGGTAAGGTTACGCCGTTTAAAAGCTGTAATTCGTAAAACCCCACTGCAAATGTTATTACGTGGACAAAATATTTTAGGATATCGTCATTATCCAGATGATGTTGTAAGAACTTTTTGTCATCGCGCTGTTGATAATGGAATTAGCATTATTCGAATCTTTGATGCCTTAAATGATATTCGAAATATGGAAGTCGCAATCCGGGCTTCAAAAGAAGCAGGGGCACATGTTCAAGGAACAGTTGTCTATACTATCAGTCCGGTACATAATATTGATTCCTATATTAAACTGGCCAAAGAATTAATCGAACTTGGTTGTGACTCAATCTGTATCAAAGATATGGCAGGATTACTAAAGCCATATGATGCGGTTGAATTGGTAACCAGGTTAAAGAGCGAAGTAAATACAATGCTCCAGCTTCATACACACTATACCAGTGGTTTGGCTTCAATGACTTATTTAAAAGCAATTGAAGCCGGTGTTGATGTTGTTGATACCGCAATCTCAGCATTAGCAATGGGAACATCACAACCACCTACGGAAACATTGGTTGCAGCTTTACAAGATACACCTTATGATACTGGAATCAATTTAGCAAAGTTAGCACCAATCAATCAACATTTTAAAAACCTTAAAAAGAACTACAGTGATATCCAAACTCCAATTGAAGTGGATACTGCAGTTTTATCATATCAGATTCCTGGTGGAATGATCTCCAATCTGCGAAATCAATTAGCCGGTCAAAACGCCGCACACCGTTATGAGGAAGTATTAGCTGAAGTCCCTCGTACCAGAGAAGAATTGGGATATCCGCCACTGGTTACCCCAACCAGCCAGATGGTTGGAACTCAAGCGGTATTAAATGTTCTCACCGGCAAACGCTATAGTGTTGTGCCCAAGGAAATCAAAGATTATGTTCGGGGAATGTATGGCCGGCCTCCAGCACCAATTAATCCTGAAGTTCAAAAACTGATTATTGGTGATGAAAAGCCGATTACCCATCGTCCAGCCGATGATCTGGAACCAATGATCGATAAAGCCCGTAAAGAAATCATGGAGTATTATCAACAAGAAGAAGATGTTTTAACCTACATCTTCTTCCCGGATGTAGCCATCGAATTCTTTAAACACCGCGGTAAATAAGCTTAAAAAGTCTGTTGCCAAAATAACCCTTTGAGTTTCCCAAAGGGTTATTTCTTTTTGCAAGTGAACATTTCCCAGCAGGAGTATTGGTTGGTAACTTTAATTATTATTGTAAAAAACCAAATTTAATATCTATCCCGATGGAGCAGAGGCAGTGATGAAAAAACTACTGATCATAAGTATGGTGGTCCTGTTACTTTCCAGCTGTATGGGTTCCTCATCAACCCCCCAAAAAAATACTGACAGCCAACCGAACGATTCCGAGCTCAATCCAATTCTTGATCCCGGATCAAAAACAGGTACCAAACCTGATAACGGTTCCATAAATTCGAGAGCATATATTGCGGCCTGGTTAGCTCCTTACCAGGAAAACAGGGGATTTGAGAGTTTTTCAAAAAACAGCAATCTTTTTAATGAGATTAACCCAATGTGGTATAACCTAAATCCGCGGTACTTTCAGGAACCCGGCACCCCATTTACGTTAAAAGCCAAAAATCGCGGTGAGGTTACTTATATGGCCCAGACCAACGGTGTTAAACTGGTCCCATCGATCCAAAACTTTGGAACCTATAACTTCGATACCACAGTAATCAGAAAAATAATTAATGATCCAGCCTTAAGGACACGACATGTAAATGAAATTACGACCTTAGTATTAAACGAAGGATATGACGGAATTGATATTGATTATGAGAATCTCTCATTTGCAGACCGGGACGCTTTTACTGCTTTTATCGCCGAATTAGGAGCAGCATTAAAAAAACACCAAAAGTTACTATCGGTAGCCGTATATGCCAAAACATCCGATGCGGCTACCTGGAATGGACCTGGTGCACAGGATTGGCGTAAGTTGGCGCCACATGTTAACACTTTAAAAATTATGGTTTATGACTACCATTGGTTGAACTATCATCCCGGACCGATTGCTCCAATTGACTGGTTACGTGATGTATTAAGCTATGCTGCTACAATTAAGGAAGTTCACAACAAAATCATTGTCGGGTTGCCACTCTACGGTCTCGATTGGGGTGGAGGAATGTCAGCCAAAGAAGTAATGTACCAGGATGTGTTAACGATCCAATCTCAAAATGGTTACCGCAATTTAAGTCGTAATGATGTCGACCATTCAACTGATCCGATTTGCAGTCCTTATCAAAAAAATGTTGAGTTACACTTCGAATATCAATCCGGCGGTGTAATCAGAACTGTCTATTACCAGGATAGTGTGAGTATTAAGGAGAGATTAAAAGTGATTAAGGAATTCAAAGCTATTGTTAAGGGAATAACATTTTGGCGTTTGGGCGGAGAAGATCCGGCAACGTGGGAGGAAGTTGAGAGTTTCAAGAGGGACTAAGCTGATTTTAAGGATAATTAATCTTTTTGAGATTAAGCTTTACTTTTGGTCTTCTTATTATTGCTGGTAATACCGGTACACCTGGGACAAACCGGTTGTTCATTTTTATTGTCCTCTAATAAAACCAAATGCTGACAAACTGAACATTTATAGACTCCACGAACCGATTTAGCAGTAGCAAAAGCCATATGTAAATAACCCCCTTTTATTAGAGCAAATTTATATTAAACACCAGAGACAAACATATATTCCAATTGTAATCCTCAAATGTAACTTTTATGTTAAGAATAAGTGAAATATAATTGAAAGAAACGATATTATTAACTAACCGTATTCCGGATTAACATCAAAAGCAATGTAATAATGGAAACAATCCCATTGATTAACATTGCTTATTTTCATTTATCTATTTTTTAAACGGACGAAATAATAAAGATACAAAATATGATAAAATTGAACTAAGATTCAATTCATTTTTGAAATGACATTATTCAAACTGCCGAGATCTTTTATCGGATTAATTTGGGGATTGGATTAGACAATTTTAATATAATTTTGTAATTATTGAAATAATTGATTGACAGGAATTGAAATATATTATAAATTAGATATTAACAATATGGATTTATATATTTGAAGGTGATTGTTAATGGCATTAATCGGAATTGATTTAGGAACAACCAATAGTTTGGTAGCATACTGGTCAGAAGATGGTGTCAAACTTATCCCCAATGTTTTAGGAAGTAATCTCACTCCATCAGTGATTAGTATTGATGATAATGATGAAATTCTGGTTGGAGAAGTTGCGAAACAACGGTTGCTAACCCATCCCCAATTAACCGTAGCTGCTTTTAAACGCTATATGGGGACCAACAAAGTTATCAAATTAGGTAAATTTGAGTTCTTACCCGAAGAATTATCCTCGCTGATTATTCGTTCGTTAAAAAATGATGCCGAATCATTCTTAGGGGTTAAAGTTGAAGAAGCAATTATCAGTGTGCCTGCTTACTTTAATGACACCCAACGCAAGGCAACCAAAAGAGCCGGTGAACTTGCCGGTTTAAAAGTTGAGCGAATCATCAATGAACCAACTGCTGCAGCTATTGCCTATGGACTGCACCAACAAAAAGACGAGACAAACTTCTTAATCTTTGATTTAGGCGGTGGGACTTTTGATGTCTCAATCCTGGAAATATTCGAAAATGTTATGGAGGTTAAGTCAATTGCCGGTGATAATTATCTAGGTGGCGAAGATTTTACCGAACTAATCTTCAAACATTTTCTGGCAGAAAATAATTTGGCGGAAACTGATTTGGATGAAAAAACCCGTTCGAATATCTGGAAGCAAGCAGAAGTCTGTAAACGTCAGCTTGGCGAGAGTGAGAAGAATGGAGTTATCTCTTGTACAATTAATGACAAATTATATGAATGGAAACTTAGTGCAGCCGAATTTGAAAATATTGCCAAACCATTAATCAACCGGTTACGGTTACCAATCGAAAGGGCGATCCGAGACGCAGCAATCAACCCGGATCAATTAGATGAGATCATCCTGGTAGGTGGCGCAACCAAGATGCCACTGATCAGAAGCTTTATCAGTAAGTTATTTGGCAGGTTTCCTTCCTGTCATTTGAATCCTGATGAAGTGGTAGCATTAGGAGCCGGGATCCAGGCGGGAATGAAGCAGCGCGATGCGGCAATTAAAGAGATCGTTTTAACTGATGTCTGCCCTTACACGCTGGGGACAGAGGTTGCTGTCCAGACTGGTTCTGGTTACGAAAAAGGTCACTTTCATCCCATAATTGAACGGAATACGATCATCCCGGTAAGTAGAATTGAACGATTTTATACTATCAGTGATTTTCAGGAACAGGTTAGAGTTGGTATTTATCAAGGTGAAAGCCGGCTTACCGATAACAATATTAAGTTAGGTGAACTAGTGGTTAATGTTCCTCCTGCACCTGCCGGTAAGGAGGCAATCGATGTTCGCTATACGTACGATATCAATGGTATTCTAGAAGTTGAAGTAACGATAGTAAGTACCGGTCAAAAACAGAGTATTGTCATTGAAGAAAACCCAGGATTGATGTCCGAAGCAGAGATTAAGGAGCGGTTAAAGGCTTTAGAAGCCCTAAAAATCCATCCCCGTGATAAGACGGAAAATCGGTTGTTACTGGCTCGTGGTGAACGCTTGTATGAAGAAACTCTTGGCGAGACGCGCAATCAAATTGCTGCCGCATTAATTGAGTTTGAAAATGCACTCAACAGCCAGGATGAAAAGCAAATTAAGAAAATTGCCAAATCATTGAGTGAGTTCTTTGAGCGCCTTGAAAATCAACAGCAATTTTGAGATTAAGGATCGTACTATCTTTATAAATACTTTTAAATGTATCAATTTCAGATTAAGAAATAATAAAGATATACTTAAATAATAGGGAAGTATACAGAGATTAGTAACGGAAATTATCAATAGGAAGGTTACATGCGGTTATGAATTGCTGGGAAATATTAGGAATTGAACCAACAGTTGAAATCAAAACAATCAAAAAAGCCTATGCTCTTAAGTTACGAATCCATCATCCTGAAGAGGATCCTGAAGGATTTAACCGGTTGCGGATTGCTTATGAAGCAGCTTTAAACGAAGCCAAAGTATTAAAAGTTGTACCTGCTCCGGTTTTGAATACAACCGCAGACCAAACAGACACTAAGAAACAACTATCCCAATCTGTTGTTGACATCCCCAGTTTGGATCCATCAAGTACTGACCAACAAAAAATTTCATTAACAACATCCAAAGATGAGCTTGTTGCCCAATTTATGGAGCAGGTAACAAAGATCTATAATAATTTTTCACTTCGAATCAATGAGAGAGCCTGGAGCGAGCTACTGGAATCAGACAGTTACTGGCGGATTGACCTACGCCTTGAGATCCAGTACCGGCTTCTTCATTTTTTGATGACAAACTTCAGAATCCCACATAAAATCTGGCAACTCTTTGATGAACATTTTTCATGGAAAGAACAACATTTGTCACTCTGTAAAACCTTTCCGGAAGAGTTTATTATTTTTGTTATCAGCAAGATTGAAAACCATTCTCCTGATTTTAGTTATGACTTCTTAAATGGCGCTTGTGATTTCGACCTGTTTATCGATTATCGTGAGGAAGCCTTTTATGCCCTGCGTAAGCGCGATCTTGATCTTGCCAAACAGCTTTTGGACGCAGCCAATCAAATTTATGCCGGTGATCCGGATTTAAGAAGGTTATTGGCACGTTACTATTGTCTAACCAACCAAATTGATGCGGCATTGGCAGAGTATAATCAGATATTGACAATCAACGATCAGGATCTTGACGCTCATCTCAACCGTGCCTTATTGTTACAAAAATCAGGCAATTATAAAACAGCAATCAACGATTATCAGTGGTTGTTAACCCAGCTGCCTGATGATCCCAGAATATTGAGCGGCCTGGCAAACTGTTACAGTAAATTAGGCATCCTGCTTGAAGCAAAAACACTTTACGAGCAGATCTTTGAAGCATATCCTTATGATGTTGATGCCCTGTTTCAGATTGCCGGCATCAATTATCAACTGGTCGCTCAATACCGGCAGGACTTGTCAATCAATCCCAACAACACCAAATTACGCTATGAAATTGCCAGTTTACTTTATGAATTGAGAGAATATCAGGACTGTTATGAAGAGATCAAAGTAATTCAAAACAGACCTGACTTAGATTCGGCAACCCTCTTACTAATCGGTCAGGTACTCTGTCAACTTGGTAAAGTTGACGAAGGACTTGAATGGACCAATCAAGCGCTGGAACGTTCGCACCAAGAGGGAGGTAATGGTTATCAAATCTTAGTTGAACGTGGTAATATCTTAAATCAAAATGGCCGTTACCATGAAGCAATTGAAGACTTTTTAGCAGCTCTAAAGATCAATGCCTACAATCCGGAATTATTATATAGTTTGGCAGAATCATACCGCCGAATTGACTTATTACCTCAATGCATTGATTATGCTACCAGAGCAATTGCTCTTAAGGATGATAACTGGCTCTATTATTCAACGCGGGGACTGGCCTATTTTTATTCAGGCTATTATCAGGAAGCCAAAGCCGATCATCAAATTGTAGTTGACCATAGTAAAACTTTTGCACAAGCTAGGTTTCGATTGGCATTTTGCCACTTGAATCTGGAAGAATATGAACAAGCCATCGAATGTTTTTCGGAAGCCTGGGATTATGATAATGCTCAAGTTGAAACCTATTTCTTTAAAGCTTTTGCTTATATCCAAATTAATAACTTTGAAGCCGCTTTGGAAAATATCAATTCCTACATTGAGCAGGAACCTGATTCCGTAGTGGGCTACTTTTTAAAAGGGTATATTTATCAACTGCTGGAGATGCCTGATCAAGCAAGCCTTGAATATTGTAATGGTTCCGAGTTGATTCCCGATAATTATTTATTAGCAAAGACCGCTTTTTATAGCATTAATCAACAGGGATTATCGCCGGAAAGTATTAAGTTTCTCAACCAATTAGTTAATTTAACGCCCTATGATGAGCTGGTCCAAACCATGGTTGCAGTCGCTTTTATGCAACTTGATGATGAAAATGCCGCGCAACGCGTTATTGAAGACTATCATCTGGCAATTAAGGATTACAGTCAAGTATTAAAAAGCGATTTCAGCAATTATTTGCTGGGTCAGGCCAAGGTTTTAACCGGCCAGCAACGATCTGATACTATCAACTATCAACAACGCTATCAACTGTTAGTAGCAAATTTGAAAGCAAACTATAATTTTTTAAATACAGAGCAGATTGCTAACGATGAAACTTCACTGAAATTTTTCCGGTCTACACTTGACAACTATTTAAATGGTTTTACCAATTTTGCTGTTTTAAGCACTAATACCGGTGATTTAAGAGGTCTCCTCAACTGGATTGACATCCTGATGGAGATGGGAGAGTTTGATTTGGCTTTACCCAAGTATTACCTGATCTTAAATGAGATTAAGAACCAAACAATAAACTTTGCTGAGCACCAAATCACCTTGTATCAAATCTGCCACAATACCTTTAAACATGAATGGTTGCTTAGAGAAAACGAACGGGATGAACAAGCTTTAGAATTGATTACTCGATTTATTGACAGTATCTCTTCCTATGAAGAAAGCTTTGTTGCTAAAGTTCTTGCCGAAGCATGGAACCGAAAAGGGGCAATTCTTGAATCTTCAAAAAGATATTCAGAAGCATTGAGTTGTTATAACCAGGCAATCAAGAGCAATGCTAATACTCTTTCATACTGGTATGACAAAGCCGAATTATTAGAAAAATTAAATTCAGCCGAATCACTCAGATGTTACCGTCAACTATTGGAATTAGCTCCAAATGATAATGAATTGTGGCGAAAAACCGGAATTGTATTGGAGGACCTGTCTGATTATTCAGCAGCACTCAGTTGTTATAACGGAGCATTAAAAATAGCTCCGCATGATTCATGGACTTGGGCCAACAAAGGAAAATGCTTGGAAAATATGGGAAAATATAAGGAAGCCCTTGGTTGTTATGATAAAGCGATCCTTTATGAACCAACCACCAGTTTATTTTGGAATTATAAGATTAAACTTTTACTCCTCTTAGACAGAATTAAAGAAGCAATGGACTGTTCAAATGAAGCATTGAAGATCCATCCAAACTGTAGTGTCCTATGGAACTGTCAAGGTGAACTCTTTAACAGGTTTGAAAACTATCAAAAAGCATTAGACTGTTTTGATAAAGCAATTAAATATGCTGATCAAGATGAAGATGTAGAAGGATACCTTAACAACAAAGCCAAGTGTTTGGTGAACCTTAATGATTTTGACGCCGCTTTTGACTGTTTAAATGAAGCGCTGAAGATTAACCCGGAACATGATATTACGTGGTGTAACAAAGGGGTCGCATATTATTTTTTAGAGATGTACGAAGCTGCGCTTGAATGTTTGGATGAAGCTTTAAAAATCAATCCTGACGATCCCGACTATTGGGAAAATAAAGGTGAATTGCTGGAGAAACTAAACCGGAATAAAGAAGCGCAATTATGCTATCAAAAAGCAAGAATAATGAAGCAAAAAAAGTAATAATAGGGTGTGAATTATTAATGAACAACTACAATCCTGAAAATTTAACCGAAACACAATTATGGTTGCTGGCTCTGGGAGCCTTTCTGGCAGAAAGGAACGGAGACCGTCATGATACTTTATACGGCTGCGAACCGGATGACTATCATATAGCTGATTGGAAGAATGTATTAAGACGTGATTGGGGAATTAATGACAGACAACAATTGTTTCAGAAATTAGAATGGTTAATCAAAGAAGGACATCGAGGGGATTTTCAGCGGTTAAATTCATCTTTTGCATTATATTCTTACCAAGAGCAACAACGAATTTTACGCGAATTACCCTCCGACAGTCCATTCTACAATCTTTATCAACTGGTTAACTTATACGGTTCGAAATTATCCGATGCCGGTATTGCCGCTTGGGATTATGGTCGCTATATCTCGCTGTGCCGTAAAGGAGCCATGCTTAAATATATTACTGATGATGAAGCATGGGAACTGATGAAGAGAATTGCGTCAGATGTCCAAACTGCTTATCCTGGTTGGTATGAGTATGGTCTGGGATATATCATCGGCCGAATCGAATGGCAAAACAAGTTAACTGAGGTAAACGCCCACAAACATGTAAAGTGGCTTGATAATTTTCTACTCAAACAAGATGGCCCCTGGGTGAAAATCGATTGGAATACCAATTTGGAGTTATAAATATTATTCTAGCTCAACATAGTTTAGTAGTTTGCAACGACTAAACAATACCGGTAAATTTAAACAGAAAGGGTACGAGTTGATTATGAATTGTTGGCATATTTTAGGAATCGAACCTACAGTTGATCTTAAAACAATCAAAAAAGCCTATGCTCTAAAATTACGAATTCATCATCCTGAAGATGATCCTGAAGGATTTAACCGGTTGCGGAGCGCCTATGAAGCAGCTTTACTTTAAACGAATCCAAAGTAATAAAAGTTGTGGTTGCTCCGGTTTTGAATACAACCACTGACCCAATAGATACCGAGAAACAACCGCCACAATCTGTTGTTGAGATTCCCAGTTTTGATCCATTAAGAGCCAAACAAAAAATCTCATTAACAACATCAAAAAGTGAGCTTATCGCAGAATTTATAGAGCAGGTAACAGCGATCTATAATAATTTTTCACTTCGAATCAATGAGAGAGTCTGGAGCGAGCTACTGGAATATGACAGTTACTGTCAGATTGACCTCCGGCTTGAGATCCAGCACCAACTACTCAACTTTTTAATGACAAACTTCAGACTCCCACATAAAATCTGGCAACTCTTTGATGAACATTTTTCATGGAAAGAACAACGTTTATCACTCTGTAAAACCTTTCCGGAAGAGTTTATTAATTTTGTTATCAGCAAGATTGAAAACAAATCTCCTGATTTTAGTTATGATTTTTTAAATGGTGATTATGATTTTGACCAGTATCTTGATTATCGTGAAGAAGCATTTTATGCACTACGCAATCACGACTTTGATCTTGCCAAGCATTTTTTAGATGCAGCCAATCAAATTTATACCGGTGATCCTGATTTAAAAAGGTTATTGGCACGTTAATTGCTCGATATTCTCCTGCTCAAAAAAGACAGCCCTTTTTTTGTTAAAATCATTATAGTCAGCATTTAAAATGCTACATTAACAGTTGTAAAAATGGGTTCACTTGGTAATCCATTTAAAGGACGGAAAAACACTTGTAAATTATATTTATATGGTTCAAAAATAATTATTTGTTGTGTTCTTTCATTATATAGATCACCATCTTCTGTTTTGCCAGGCATTAAACCAGTTTTATAAGTGATAATATTCTTTAATTGAGTAATATTCAAATAATACTGTGAAAGTAACATAGTTCGCAAGGCGTTCCATCTTTTTGAATTACTATTAGAACCAGTATGGTTATCAGTATTTCCATTTAAAACAAATGAGTTTACACAAGCAATTGCATTTTGGACTCCCCATTGAATTCCGCTATTAAGTAGTGAGGTATTAGTTCTAATTATTCGATTTTTCGAAAGATCATTCTCTAATACAATAGCTGTAGTACTACTAGCTAAAAATATCAGATGTGAATAAGCATATTTTTTATCAGATGCTCTCATATAATCTGAAATATCATAAATATTTGTTTTAGTTTCTAATGCTTCCCTTAAGTCAAAGCTATAGGAACGTTTCTCTTTAGAATCATATGTACTTTTATCGCCAGAATCAAGAATTGCAGCAAAAACTCGATCATCGTTAAAACCTGTTATTACACCCATAAATCCTAAATATCCAATAGTGCAAATTGATTTATTGCCATTTTTAAAAGTAACAACTGCTTGGATCTTAACTAATTGATCATTTGATCCTTGCTCCCAATCTAAAATCCTACCTACTTTAGTTTGTTGATTATCTGAACGGTTACCAAATACTGCCACAGCCGAACATTGAGTAGCACGCCCAACATCAGGTAATAAATTTAATAAAAACAGTTCATCAACAGATAATTTCCCATCACCAAGAATATTATCGTTTGTACTTGATAATACTGATGCAAGACCATCGATCTCATCGATATAGTTTTGTGCGAGGTTTTGCTTGATATCTTTAACCCTATTAAAGAAAAAATTCATATTACCATCAAAAAATTTATCAACCATTTCTTTAAGGTAAGAATCAACCAATTGTTCATAATCAGGAACAGTCTTTTTGATAACATTACCATATTGAATACCAATGTTTTTAGGGGTAGTTCCTGAGTAGTCTAATATTACCTCATAATATGTATTATTTATATTTTTCAATATTACATCTGCTGAATCACTACTTGATAATTTTCCATCTCCGCACCCAACTAAACTTAAGATAAATAATAATGTTAAAAATAAAACTGGTAATTTTTTCTTACTTTCCATTACCAAACTCCTCCATTATCATAATTGGTCGTAAATTCTTATTGCTTCAATTACATACAATTAAATTATATTATTCTTTCATACTATTGTAAACAATTTATACTTGAACCTTTTTATTTAATATTGGAAATTACTAAATTCGGGTTAACCCCCAAACTTTAGAAACTATAGTCTTATCTCTTTGATTTTCATAATTATAGAATTTTAAATAATCTGATACTTTCTCATAAGCTTCAGCACAGGTTTGAAACTCGTACCTTGACAAACAGTCATTTTCTAAAATGCTATGAAACGACTCAATATGAGCATTTTTATTTGGAGTACGACAAGGGATTCGTTGTCCTTCCTGTTTACACAGTCGGTATACTTTCTTTTTATTTATTACTAAATTGTAGTTCCGTTTTAAAAGGATAGTGAGTTTACGATACCCGTAAGAAAAACCTTCACCGTCAATTAAGCGGTATATCCATTCGATAATTTGCTGGTCACATATTTTCTGACCACTTTTATCGTAACTATAACCGGGCAAAGGTCGGCCACCAGTAATTTCTGATTTTTGTGGTGAAGCCAGATGATAGTAATATGTTGCCGGGGCCAGACCAATACATTTCAATACACAAGAAACTTTATATCCTTGAGAAATCCAATCATGAGCAACTTCTAACTTGGCGGTTATCGTTTGGTCGTTTTTTTTAAAAGGTCTTGGAGTATGGCATTCTCAAGTTCTTTCTCTGCTAAAAGCTTTTTTAACATAAGGTTTTGTTTAACAATCTCTTTAGTTTCTTTAGTTAAGGGAATACCTTTTGGTATTGGATAATCGGCTTCCCGAACCCACTTAGCAACCAGGCTGGGTAAAAGATCATAGTTTCTGGCCACCAACGCACAATTACGGGTTTCTTTGGCTTCTCTAATTATCTGTTGTTTAAACTCATCTGTGAATTTTCGCCTTTTCAATAATGTCGCCCCCTATTTTTAATTTACCAGTGTTAAGACACTTTTTTCCAAAGAAATTAGGGGGCTAAAAATAATTTATTTATTATTGTGAAGGGACAAAATATAACTTGTGGAAATTTTTCTTTTATTATGGTCTAAAAATGTTTTAAAGTAATCAATTAATATTCCAGGAGGTTGGGGTGTGCGGTATCAATGGCTTGATCAATATTGTCTCTCCAAAAAAGGAGCCACCAAAGATTTTAAGGCGGAATGGGAAGTAACCAGGTATTTAATTGGTGGTAAAATGTTCGTAATGGTCGGTGGGGATCAAAATAATAAACCAATAATAACGGTTAAGTGTGAACCTTCTTTTGGAACAATGTTACGGGGACAGTACCCGGATATTGTACCCGGTTACTATATGAACAAAGACCACTGGAACTCGGTCTATATCGATGGTAGTGTACCGGATGAAGTATTAAAAGAGATGCTGGATATGTCATATGAATTGGTCTTAAATTCACTAAGTAAAAAGATGATTAAAGAGATTATTGGTTCGTAAGAAACTGTTTCCGAAAGGTATTTTAAAGATGGAAAATGATATTAAAACCTTTTATGACTTAGTAGCCGAAGAAACAGCTAACGAATGGTACAACAATGATGTCTTACTTCCTTCAACCAAAGAATTTATTAATTTATTACCCGTCAGACCCAGAGTACTAGATCTGGGTTGTGGCCCCGGCTATGAAAGTATGCGCTTGAATAATGAAGGCGCACTGAAATTTGTCAACAATACAATTTAACATTTATTAAAGAAGGTTATCTGGACCCCAGTTTCGTTGAATATGGCTGGAAGTCTTATCTTTTTAAGAAAAGTGCAATTTGAAAAAGGAACTGTTAATTATGAGTCGAATAGAATAATTTTAGCTAACTTAGTTTTGGAGGAATTAAAAATGAGAAAATTAATTATTTTATTAGTTACATTAGGAGTACTACTACTTACAGGTTGTTCTTTTCGGGAGAATGCAAAATTAATTGAGCTAGATAAGAAATATAATCAAGGACAATATGAAATAGTTGTTGAAGAAGCTAATAAGTTTGTCAGTGATAACCCTGACTCATACAGAGGGTGGAACATATTAGGTTGGGCTTATTTAAAATTGGACAATTATAAAAAAGCGGAAGAATGCTTTGACCGTTCGATCGCTATCAATCCAAATTATGACAATGCCTACGTTGGCAAGGGCGTCTTATGCCGTGAAGACGGTGACTTTGCTGCAGCCCGGGAATGGTATCTGAAAGCAATCGCGATTACGCCCCAAAATCCCGAAGCATTTTCCAGTTTGTTAGTTATTGAGTTGAAAGAAGGCAACGATGCTAAAGCGGTGGAATACGGAGAAAAGGCATGGACATTACGGAAAGATTCTCCTGTGATTGCCGCTAATCTTGCTATAGCATACCACTACATCGGAGACGTTAAAAAACGTGATGAATTTTACGAACATGCAAAACGGTTAGGATATTTAAATTTACAAACACTGAAAGAGATCTTTGAAGGTAAGTTGAGTTTGAGATAAGTCCAAACCAATAAGGACATAAAAGGAGCTGTTTGCAGCAGCTCCTTAAGATTTAAAATCAGTCTTCATTTAATATTAGTCGTTCCAATTCTAAAGGTTCAATATACTTGCCATCCTTATAAGCGCGCATATTTCCTCCCGAGATTTCATCAATCAACGCAATCTGCTTATCAGCACCAATTCTTCCAAACTCAAACTTGATATCATACAACTCGATACTCTTCTTCGCCAGTTCCTCTTTGACAATCTTAGCAATCTTTTGGGTAAGACCTTTTAAAACCTGATATTCAGCTTTAGACAATATTCCTAACATATCTAAGGCATCTTCAGTTATTGGCGGGTCCTGACGGGCATCATCTTTTAAAGTGACTTCAACAAAAGCATCCAAGGGTTGTCCTTCTTGCGCGTACATTACATACCGCCGGATAAAACTGCCGACAGCCCGATAACGGCAAATAACTTCGATCCCTTTTCCAAATACTTGTGCGGGTTTGACTGTCATGGTCGATTCATCAATGTTGGAATCTATATAATGGGTTGGAATTTGTTGCTCTTTTAATTTCTCAAAGAAATACTTGGTCAGTTTTAGTCCGGCCTTACCGGCGCCTGCAATTGATAATCCAACCGTATTGGCCCCCGGGTCAAAAACGCCGTTTTCTCCGGTTACATCGTCTTTGAATTTAAGTAAGTAGTTGCCGTCCTCCAAGGCATAGACGTCTTTGGTTTTTCCTTGATATACAAGTTTCATTGTGGTTAAACTCCTCTTAAAAATATTTAATGCTTTATGCTTTAAATATTATATAATAAAGTATGCTACGAAAACAATAATCAGGTTATTACTGCAATTAATAAAACTCATTAACAAAAAAATAGTTATTCAAGGTAACCGATGGCTTTAAAACTGGAATTTTTAATAAATATATCATTATCAATTACTGACTGCCTAATATGCATTGGTTTAAAAAGAATTTTGTTTAAAAAATTTTATTACAGTAGCAAAGCCTTATATCAGAAAATAGAATATAGCATAAAATAGTGATTATTGGCCCACTTTGATTTTAACCCTGGATCACAGACGGAGATAATGTTTGTATGAGAGGCAATGGCCCCGATGAATGGTTTGAACTTATAAATGCTACTTTGGCAGATAGCTATAGAATTCAAAAAACTTAAAATGCCCAACAACAGGTGCAATCAATTAATAATTTCAATCCTCAAAAGTTGCCACGTGTTGGGAAGAAATCTTAAACAATTAAGAGGTGATCTTATGACTTGTAATTTTTTTAATACCTCAGCAGCCAAAGGGTCAAAAAAATCTGTAAACTACCTAATGCTTGTGAGTTTAGCACTAATATCTCCCGTTTCCGCAATCAAATTACCAGACAGCTTTTAGGGGAGATTCAACAACGATGCACAATTCAACCTGACATTCGTCCACCGGTTGTAATGATCTTAAGTGAAACAGAGCATATTATCTGTTTTGCTCCGGTAATCCAACTGTTTTCCACAGCTCAGTCAATTCTCACATTCGAAATTGAACTGGGAAATGTCCAATTTGAAATCGTTGGTTTTTCATCTGCAGTTGTCCAAATAAGTGGAGAAGTTGTTGTTAACATCAGTTTTCTTGGATTTGACTCATTAATTCACGATCAATCCGAAGTAATTCCATTTTCAGTGATTGAACCGATTCCCGGAGATTTTCCCGAAACATCAACTGTTTCCGGATCAATATCGCTAATTAATCAAAATATTATTACCGAAGAAGACCCCAGTATCGGTGGAATTACCGCAATCACTATATTCATGAACTATCTTACCCAAATAATAATTAAAAATCTGCAATAAGTTGGCCATCCTTTTACTTTTGTTAGAAGGACTGCTGGTAATCTAATAGCAGTCTTTTTTATTGTCCTTTACTTTCTTTAATATATATACTCCAATGCCGGATTAACCGGTATTTTTGTTGAGGCCAAATATGATGATATTTGTATTTCAGAAGTAAAGCTTTATGACGACTCAAACCGTGATTTACTACAAAATAACCAATATTTTATCCATAATAATGCAGAAGAATATCCCTATTATGCAATATTTAGCCGCAACTTAAAGAAGCTCTATGCTCCCTTCTCGGATGGGATCTGGGAAGGGGGATTCTCACCTGATGGAGATAAGATTTATTTAGTTTATAGTCAAATTGATGGTTCGGGTATCGATATCTATTACCTTAAAACTAGGAAATTAAAACATCTCTTAGAGGGTGAGTATGTTGAATCTTTACGATGGATCTCCAACACAGAGATTGAGGTTATTTTAGAAGATAATCGTAAATTAAGACTAAAAGTTTAAAAATAATTGACACCGGAACATTCGCAAATATTGCAATTGTCCTACTTTGGTAAATTAGTTTGTTTGAATAATAAAAATTATAAGGAACTGTTACAAAAAACCTTTTTGCAGCAGTTCTTTTCATTTTTTATCAAATTTCCAAAGGATTTTTTATTTTTTTGGAAAATTAAAATAAATACAGATAATAAATAGAGGTGAAACTGTTGAAAAATTATCTTCCAAGTAATCATGTACCTGTCTTAGGTATACTATTCATGTTGTTAGTATTAGTAATCGGCGGGATTACCATCGGTTTTCTAATGCATTTCATCGGTAAACTGATTTATTTGATCTTGTTCTTTCCGTTAGGCGCCGGCGCTATTGGAGGATTTGCCTTAGCCCAAGCAATCAAAAGTGGAAAAGTCAGAAACAAGTATATGGCCATTATTTTTGCGTCCTTAATGGGATTAATAATTTACAGTAGTTATTTTTATTTTAAATATGAAAATTTTAAAAATGGAGTTTATGAAACGTTCTCTTTACAGTTACAAAACTCTGAAAATAACCAACAAACAGCATTCAGTAAAGATAAATTGTCAGATTTAATCTTAGTAAATGAAACCGGCATGAAAGGTTTTTTGGGATTCATTAAATACTCTGCCAAGATCGGTGTATCAATCAGTAAAGTCGGTCGAAGTTCAGATCGGGGAATTGCAATTAAAGAACCATGGATCTGGGGTTATTATCTGGTAGAATTATCGTTGATCGCCGGATTAGCAATAATTATAGCTGCGGACTCGGCCTCACAACCATTCTGTGAAAGATGTGACTCCTGGTACAGTGATGATCTGATCGTTGGTTACATACCGGAAACCGAGGCAGATAAAATTATCTATGCTCTTAAAAATAATAACCTTCATGACGTTGGTTCATTGATTTCAAAATTCAAACTGACGGCGCCTTGTTTGAAGATCGTCCAACAACACTGCTTAAACTGCCAAAGTGAAGATATTTATCTTAAAGTTTTTAAAATCGAAGAAAAAAACGGCCAAGAAAACGAAAGCAAAGTGCTAAGCGGTATGATTACTCCGGAAGAATATCAGAAATTGATCTAAGCAATTGATATAAACCAAATAGTTTCGAAGGGTTTGTTCTTCATCAAAGGACAAACCCTTTTTTTATACTGACAATCATACTGTGCAACTGATTTCAAAAGCCTATTCCGATTTTCAGATTTAAATAATAAACTATAGCAGAGCAATCATGCATCAATGACGACAACATATTAGGAGGAGACTCAAATGCCTCTAGCTGAAATCGGGCTCGAAGCGACACATCTTCAGACAGAGTTTGGATATATTGAATTATGTATTGGGTCCAATCGGGCTCTGGCTAAAAGATTTTATCGAAGCCAAATTAGCCGAAATCAAAGCCAACAAATAAAAGCTCAACCTTCAAGTAACCATGGAGCTGTTCCCAACTGAATTGGTGAATAGCTCCAGCTTTTTTCTTATGTCCTCTAAAACACCTGCTAAACTAAGTTTTCTGCTTTAATTTTAAAATTAAAAAAATAATTCCCTAACATTAGCACAAATTGTGGTCAGCACATATATTATAGTATCGATTCAGGACAGTGATTATCAGTAAGCGAGGGAATACATGATTGTAATGTTAGTGTTTGCAATTTTATCCTATTTCGTTATCTTGGTGGGTCTTACAGTATGGCTTGATAGGTATCACTACTACAAAAACAATTATTTTGACGGCACCACAATTAATAATCCTGAAAATAAATCCAATAATCTAAGTACTATGATCAACCAAGAAAATACTCACTGTCACAAAGTAAAGCGAGGTGTATTAAGGAGATCTAAAACCAAACCAAAAAAGTCTAGTTAATTTTTGAAGGAGGGAATTTAATGGACCCTTTGATCAGGGCCGAAGTGGTTATCGGTGAAAATACCAGACAGGTACTTATTGAAAGAAATGTAACTTTAACCTTACCAGCAATTAAAGTTCGTAATATCACTGCCGAAGTTCGTGATCTAACCGCTGATGTGATTGCTGATAAGGTAGTCATCCAGGGGATTCTACACAAACAAATCTTCTTTGTCGGAGAAGACAATATTGTCCATCACCAAGCGGAGGACATCAACTTTAGCACATTTGTAGATTTACCTGGAGCAGAACCAGGCATGAATGTACAGATCGATCCCGTTATTGAAACGGTAATCTTCAACTTACTGTCCCCAACTGTAGTTCATCAAAAAGTAGTAATTGAATTCTTTGTTAAAGTTACCGAAAGCAGACAATTAAACATCTTAACAGGGACCGGACCACTGGTAAGGGTCGACCAAGTGGTCGGAGAGAACACCAAGCAGGAGTTGTTTGAAAACTTTGTCGAATTGGCAAATCCGGCAATCAAGATTGATGATATTACTGTAGAAATCCGTAATATTGTAACTCATGTAATTGAAGATAAAGTAATCATCCAGGGTGTAATTCATAAACAAATATTCTATATTGGAACCAATAATGTTGAATATCACCAAGGTGAAGATATCGAATTCTCAACCTTTGTCGATATCCCCGGTGCAGTTACCGGAATGGATGTTGAAATCATTCCAACCGTTGAATTTATTCACTTTGATTTAAAATCTCAAACTACATTATTACAAAAAGTAGTCGTTGAATTCTTCGCCAAAGTTACCGAAAGCATTCAGATCAATGTCTCTTTAGGACCTGGAGCGCTCCTCAAATTAGAGAATGTTATTGGCGAAAACACCAATCAAATCTTAGTTGAAAATCTCTTCACATTACCAATTCCAACAATCAAGATTCGGGAGATCGTTGCCAGAATCGATGATCTAACTACTGAAGTTATTGAAGATAAAGTAATTATTCAAGGTATTTTACACAAACAGATCTTCTTTATTGGCGAAGATAACCTGGAACACCATCAAGCCGAAAACATTCCGTTCAGTACATTTGTAGATATCATCGGTACAATGCCCGGAATGAACGTCAGAGTTGACTCCAGAATCGAAACAATACTGTTTGAATTAGAAAACAGTACCACTTTACGGCAGAAAGTTGTAATTGAATTCTTTGTAAAGGTAACTCAGACACAACAACTACTGGTCGAAGTTGTTTCTCCATATTACTTGTAAAATTCCGACAAAGATCGTGGAAACAGGTTGTTTATCAGAACAACCTGTTTCTTGTCTATAAAAGTAGTTTTGATGACAAGGTTGGCATATATATGTTAGGAGATAGAGCTACTTAGGAGTTTTTGATGTTTGAAAAACGCAGTTGCCAATTTAAAATCGAAACTCTCTGGCAAGAGCTGGTTAACCGTCACATTCAAGAGATTCAGGTCTCTTTGAAGGAGATTAAGTTTTTCAACCGGTCAAGATCACTCTGTGCAAAAGGCTCTATCAGACGAACAATCCTTTATACTGATTTCGACGGCCGTTTTAAAAAACTGGAAGACCGCTTGCAATTTGAAGTAACACTGGGAGCTGCACTCGTTGAACCGTTGCCATTATTAGCAGCCGACTTACAACAGGATTATTACCTGTTTCAACCGAATCCAAAAGGAAACTCTGAAGTTGCGGTATTGGAAACCGGCTTTAGCTTAACTGTTTATGAAATAAATCCAGTTAATCAAGTCGATTATGAACAAGAACAGATTATCCTGGTTGATTCCATTATTGAAAAAGATTCTGCCGAGTATTTAATCAACCATCTAATCCGGTTTCCCAATGCAGATGCCCGACCAAAAAAATTCTGCGGGGAAGTAATTTTTTTTCAGGAAAAGTCCTATCTGGTTAATGGAGAAGTGAAAGGAGCTGTTGAATATCTTTCCAAAGATAAAATCAAACGTGAAATCAGTCTTACAATTCCGTTCAGTATTTCTTTAAAGTTAGCACCTTTTCCCCAAGAAACAGCCATTAAAATTTCAGGGGAAGTAATTGATTATTATTTTCATCAAATTAGCAGTTGTCAATGGCAACTGGAAATCCGGATCAGGTATAACTGGTGTCTGCTTAAAAAAGAAGAACTGCCTTGTGCCAAAGCAAAACCGGATCCCCAACTGAACTGTCATCCGGAAATATTAAATATCCTGAGTTTAACCCCTGTGTTTAATAAGACAGTGAGCTTAACCAAACAACTGATGCTACCATTTAGCAACAATAAAATTGTTGAATTAAATGTAAAGTTGCGCCATTATAAAGATCAACCATTAAAAAGAGGAATTTTATTATCTCTGGCACTGGAAGTTGAAGCTTTCTACATTGATGCAGCTACCGGCAGAGAAGCTTTCCAACGGTGGGAGGTAAATTATGATGAATTCCTTAATGATATTGACTTTAATTTTAATGAAGCCATTAAAATTTTCAGCGAGATACTTCCCAAACAATCTCGCTTTTTCATTCAAGAGCAACAGTTAAATGTCTTTTTTACCATTGACTATCAGGCGAAAATCTACCGGCAGGAAGTCCTTCCACTGCTCAAAGATGAGCAGGGAAAGCTGATTCAGGCATTGATTGCCACTGCTCAAAAAGAATTCAATTTCATTAAAGAGACCAGTATTACCTTAAAGCGTAAAGTGGTTAAAATCAATACTGTTAAAAGTCAATTAAACAATTTGATTTATCAACCTAAAGACGGATGGCTAAGAGTAGAAAGTGAACTGATAATAGTAGTCAACTACTGCGGCTTCCGAAAAAAAGTTTATGAAGAAACCTTCAAGCGTAAATTTGTTGAAAACCTCACCTGGGGAGAACTTACCAATCAAAATATTCTGCAACTGGAATCCCAAATGGTTCATGAAACATATGAATTAAAGGAGAAGCAATTAATCCATCAAGCTTTAATCAAATTGGCTGCACATTCTTTTCTTGAAACCGAAACCACGGTCAAGCTTAAAACAGAGAAGTCTGATAACGATACGCCTGTCCATAGTTTTTTTAGCAACAACAAGCAACCACAGCCGACTAACATTTTAAAACTCACTTTGGAGCAAGAACTACCTTTGCAGCTGGGTAATCCCCGGGAAATTGTCGATTGGCGTAGTTTCATTAGTACTTTTAGTTGCCGCTCTGCCCAAAGAGCGCTTTTAATTGAAGGGACTTTCGGTTCCGATCTGGAGTACTGGGATGAAGACGGTTTTTTAAGAAAAGAGTATCTTGAATTCCCATTTTGGAATTTTATTGATACTAACCTGAATAATTCGGAACAACGGTTTGTTCCACAGATTAATAATACTAAATTTACACCGCTTACAAAGTGGCCCTGGCAGCGAGGAACTGTCAAAATAACTGTTGAGTTGGTATTAAATCCTCTGATACAGGAAAAACACTCTAAATCATAAGAACAGTCTAATCCGGTTCGCGTTTGTGGTTATGAATAATTGTCCGGAGGTGTTTGCAATTAAAGTTTTACTGTTAAATCGTTTGAGCGCGGCAAAATCCGTCGCCGGAGACAGTATCCAATTTACTAAGACAGCGGAATATTTAGTTAAATTAGGAGTTAAGGTTGATACTAAATATAGTGTTGGTCAAAGACTTGATGAATATGATTTAATCCATCTCTTTAATATTATTCCGGTAGAGGAAACTTATCAAAATTATCAAAAAGCACGGCAGCTTGGTAAAAAGATGGTTTTGTCAACTGTATTTTGGGATCCAACCGAATACTTACAACAAACCAACCTCGAAACCAGTTTTGGTGATTGGTGGCGTCAAACGATGCCACTGCGACAAGAGATCTTGTCAGGAGTTAATCTGATCCTTCCAAATTCATTGATGGAACTGGAAATATTAAAAAAATCATTTCAAACGCTCCCGCCGGCAGTTATTGTCCCCAATGCAGCTGACTCTTATTTCAGCAATGCTTTACCGCACCGGTTTATCAATAAGTATGGCATTAACGATTTCTTACTGACCGTTGGCAGGATTTCAGCCCGTAAGAATCAACTGCTGTTAATCAAAGCAGCTAAAGAGTTAAATATTCCACTGGTTATCATTGGTCCGATTAATGATGGCATCTATTACCAACAATGTCGTCAAGCTGCAATGGGACACAAAGTGTCCTTCATCGATACCTTACCACAGGAACAACTGGCATCTGCTTATGCTGCCGCCCGGGTCCATGCCTTGATTAGCTGGTATGATACTCCTGGTTTAGTATCTTTGGAAGCAGCCTTAGCCGGTTGTAATATTGTTACTACTGATCGAGGCTGTGCCCGGGAGTATTTTGAGGATTTAGTCTATTATTGTAATCCTAATGATTATCATAGCATTCTGAATGCGATTGAGAAAGCCTGGAACTCACCCGTCAATCCCAACCTAAAAGCAAAAGTTTTACAGGAGTTCACCTGGGAAAAGACAGCCACAAAAACCCTTGAAGCCTATAAAACAATTTGTAATTTGAATTAGCTATTACTTCAGGGTGATTGAAGTGTTCGCCAGTTTTTCAGCAGTACCAATATTATATAATTCAAAAAAGAGATTTTTTTTGTAGAAATAATTGGATGGTATGGTGTAGTATTGATAAGTTCCAACCTTTTTCTGACCAACCATCGTAACATAATAGCCACGATACTTTACTGCCTCAATCTCGAGATTGAGTGCTAAGATCGGGAAACTATTTGAATCTGTGGCAGGAAACCCTTCGATCTCATATTCCCTTAAAATCGCCTCACGGGAAAGGTTGATCTCAACTCCAACAATCAATCTTGGCTGCTCCGAACGGAATGTTTTTTTAGGAATCAACCCCTGTTGAAGCATTGTTAACGTCAATGGAATATACTGCACCGCCGGAAAAGGATAAACCAGTTCGTTGCCAAAACTCAAGGACCAACACCTCCTAAAAACCTGCTATCTCTATGAATACCTTATACTATGATTTTAAGTAGGATATTGTCACATGGTTATGATAAAATTTTAAAATAATTTATTTTTCAAAAAATAAAGCACCTCCCTGAGAGAGAAGTGCAAAAATCAAAAACGTTATTAAAATCAATTTTAATATTTTAACAGTTTTTCATTATCTAAGACCGCCTCGGCAATATTATTACTGTGATCAGCGATCCTTTCAAGATTTTTCATTAAGTCTACATAGCAGACCGCCGAATTGGGATTGCAGGTGCCCTGATTTAAACGGTTGATATGGCTCAAACGTAAATTCTCTTCCAAGAGGTCAACTTCTTTCTCTAACTCCAGTACCCGATGGGCTATTGTATAATCATCATTTTTTAATGCTTCAATCGCTTGGTTAAACATTTCAATGGTTAAATTAAAGACTTTAGCAACCTCCTGGTGTGCTTCTTCCGAAAACTTAATATTAGAACTGCGTTTATATTCGGCTAATTCAAAGATGTTGGTTGAAAGGTCGCCAACCCTTTCGATATCTCCAACCACATGCATTAAATCCGCCAGCCGGACCGATTCATATTCAGTTAAAGACGAATGAGAGACAACTGTTGACAGATAATGGATGATTTCATCCTGAAGATAATCTAAATTATCTTCAAGTAAATAAACATTTTCTTTTTTGGAAAAATCATTGTTCTGAAATGCATTCTTGACATCTTCCAGCATTTCCTGGGCAAATTCAGCCATCCGCACTAATTCTTTAGCCGATAATTCCAATGCCAAACTGGGATTATCGTTGATTCGCTTGTTGAGATACTTTACCCCTTTATCAATAAACTTATCCTCACCGGGGATTAGCTTAGTAACGAGTAAAGCTAGTAATCCGGTAAACGGTAACCAAATCAGCGTATTTAAGGTATTAAAAGCAGTATGGGCATTAGCAATCTGACGTTTAATAATATGAGCGGCAGTAATCCCGGCTTCAGGATTGACTTTCGGGGAAATAAGAAGTACTAATTTAATAAAAAGCGGTAAAAAGATAACAAATATAATACAACCAATTATATTAAAGAGGGAATGGGCCGCCGCCGTCCGTCTGGCAGCTTTGTTAGTACCGATACTTGCTAAAATAGCGGTAATTGTTGTACCAATATTATCACCTAACAAAATCGGAATTGCTGCTTTAAGAGGAATTAAAGGCTGAATAACACCGTTAACATTAACCGGTTCCCGGGCAATTGTCTGCAGGACACCGATTGTGGCACTGCTGCTTTGAATAATCACTGTCATAAAGGTTCCAACCAAGACTCCCATAATTGGATTATGACCGAGTTTGGTAATCAGATCTTTGAATAAGGGGGAAGTGGCAAGGGGTTTTAACATATACGACATAGTGTTCATTCCGATAAATAAGATACCAAAACCAAAGAATAATTGACCTATGTATTTCCAACTTTGTTTTTTGGGGAAGAAGTAAAACGCAAAGCCAACAGCAGTGATTAAATAAGCATACTCACCAAGGTTAAAAGCGATCAACTGAGCAGTCATTGTGGTACCGACATTCGCGCCAAAAATAATCCCGATTGCTTGTGGCAGGGTCATTAATCTGGCATTGACAAAACTGACCGCCATTACTGTTGTAGCACTACTGCTTTGAATTAAAGCTGTAACTAAAGCTCCAATGATTACACTAATTATTGGGTTTTTAGTAACCTTTTCCAATATTCTACGCAATCTTTCTCCGGCAGCCTTCTTTAATCCATCACTCATTAAGTTCATTCCAAAAATAAAGAGAGCTAGTCCCCCGGCAACTCCAAATATAATTTCTCTCATCCAATTTCCTCCATCTTCATTTCATCTTTGATGTCTTTTTTATTTATGTCTAAATATTAAACAATCAACAATTTTACCAAAGATATTTATTCGCTTTCATTTTTTTAAAACCCTGTTTCATTATTCAAAAGTTATGCTTTCGTTATTTGTTTTTAACTTAAAATTAACTTGAATAAATTCAATAAAAATGCTTATAAAGAAGATCTGATATTAATTTTGGATTATTATTGCGAACATAAAATCTTAAGAAATACTTCAAAAAATGATATAATGGAGTTATGAAAATTAATAACAAAGTCGTTACCATTATGGGGGAGGCATTACTGCCGGACAAAGATTTACCAGAATACGTAGTTTACTCAAACTTGATTCAAAATTGGGACCCTCCCCATGATAATGAGAGCATCGACCATCACTTGAAGGATCAAATTATCGCAATCCTGAAAGCTGAGTTTGCTAAAAAAAACATCAAATTTCAGATTGAATGAAACTATTTCGCTGATTAGATTTTCCCGAGGAAATTACGGTAGGACTAATATTTAAACCTGATGATCTCAAAGCTACTTATTAGGGAGATAGTAAATGATTAGTGGTATTGATTATTTTTTTATCTCAAACATCGATGGTAAATATGTAATCCAATGCTTTAAAGACTTCTTTGTTAAACTTTGGGGAACACCAATATTTGACGATTCGATCTTTTGTTCTAAGAAAGATGTAACCGAACAATATGAACTGTTTATTTCAAAAAATAAAGCGATGTTAGATTTTCATGATGAAAATGGTTTTGCGTTGGATGAAAACGGAGAAGGGTGTATCTATTTAATAGCTTCCAAGTATCCACAAATAAACAAAGATTTAAGAAGTATTATTAAAAACAAGTCAAATAAAATTGAATGTATCTATAAATACAACCTTGTTTTATATGATTGCTGGCAATACACATTAGTTTTACCAGCAACCATTGAAGACAGTGAGTTTTGTAAATTAATTCATGAAGAATTTTTATCAATCTTGAACTCTGGAAATCAGAAAAAGTCCCTTTGTAAATTCGGGGACGGTTCTTTAAATTCGGGGACGGTTCTTGAATTTACTCTTTCAAAATTTTATCGATAAGCATGAAAAAATTTAGAGTTCACACCATAATTTGTTTGAAAATTTGATATTTTAAACCGTTTCCTGTTTCCCTAAAGGATTTCAGAAGATGATTTACGATGAGTTAGGAATGACAAAAGAAGAGTTTTTGGATTTCATGGATTGCATGGATGAAATCGATGACTATAAGACAAAGCTTCGCAAAGAGTTTTACATATTAAAGGAGAGGGAAGAAGGAAAAGAATACAGGGTAGTATTTAAATACCTTAAGGAAAAATTACCCATTGAAGATATTAAGGACGGAAAGCTGAAAAATATCAATGGAGATATAATGTTCAAAACCGAGGGGGACTTTTTCCCTGAAATTATCGAGGAAGACGGCCTGTATTTTATATCTGACTCTCTTTATGAGTATATGAAGAAAAAGATTAAAAAAATTACCTTAAAAACAGAGACACCGGTAAAGCTGGCCAGTGAAGAAGGGAAGCGGATTGAGGGATATCATTTAATAGTACCGTATGAGCTGGACTGTATTCTTGAAGGGACGGAGCAATACTCCGAAACAGGCGAACTGGTATATTTCGAGATTGATGATTTTAAGACAGGTAATTATGAAATCTTCAAAGTAAAAGATTATCCACACCTTATTATAACCCAAAAAGTAAATCGTCTCCAATATGGTGGAATCCATTGTTCCCGGATTGAAAACTATTTTGATTACGAAGGTGAACGGGATAGAGTCTGTCAAAAAAGACTAAGCGGTGAAAAGTTGGATGAAGCCTATGAAGAATATCTGCGGAAAGCACAATTAAGCAATCAAGAAGAGACACTGTCTCAAATCAAAAGGATCTGCGACCAGAAAGCGATAAGAAACGCTATTAGACAAGGTTTAAAATCGAGATTGAATGAAACCAGTTATTCCATTCAATATAGAGAGATTAAAGCTAAAAAGTTCGGTTTTTGCTTATTTGAAGAGAGGTATTCGCAACATTAAAGGAATGAAAATGAGAGTAAATCATAGCAGTTATTTTGAGAGTTTCAAACAAATAGTAATAAAACGCGAAGAGATGTCAAAGAAGAATATTAAAACCCTCAGAGAAAATGGGCTTGCAAAAGAAGAAGACGGTTCAGTATATAGTTTTCTGGCATCAGATTTCCGAGTCTTAACCGTAGGTGAAATTATACTTAATAAGGACTACAAAAAAGCAAAAGAATATTTTTATCTGTCAGCCAAAATGAATGAATATTTACTAAATTTAATCACTAAAGGTGATGAACAAATTTCAACCGATTTTGCTTCGCTGCATGAATACAAGGCAATCTATTTAGCATTATTAAGCGATAATTATGAACTTGCCAGATCGATCGCAAAACTGTTAGGCGGAAGACCAGAGATTGAGAAGGATGATTTTGAGGTATTCTATATTGCCGGATATCTCTTAAAATATTTAATCTTAGGTGAAGAGAAAGAAGCATCACCGTACCTTGCTAAATTGGAAAGTCAGTTAACCCGGAAAAATAACATTTATTATTTGGCACTCTTGGAAATATTTCGGGCGATTTATAACCATGACGAAAAAGAAATAGCAGCAGGTTTTAATAAGTTATTAAAGGGGCATAGGGTTTTAAAGGACTTCAAAAAGTCCGAGAATGAATTTTTGAGTATTGAAGGGTTAGGAATATTAAAACTGTTGCAAAACCGGGGGATATATATAGTTATTGAAGATGATTTATTACCACTAAAGCTCTTTGAAGATGATGAACTTAATTATCCCGAAATAGATTATTTTGTGAAATAATTCAATAATCAGTATAAAATTATGGCTTAGTTATGAAAGGATCAATTATTCATATAAAGGAAGAAAAATTTTTTTGAAAACTAAAAATAACCCCCAGAGCTAAGATTTATGCCAATTATAATTGAGTAATCTATAGTTTGTTTTACATAGCTCCGGATTTGAAATTAAAATTGTTAAATTTCTCTCAACATATGGAATTAGTACTGCAAGAATGATTTTAAGTGATTAATGTATTCTTTGAATATATTTGGTAGGACCATTAGAAAATTTCTCTTTCTGATTGAACGAAAATGCCTCTGCACGTGGTATTTTGTTCATATTTAGGCATTTTACCGGTGACAATAAAATGGGTCTCTATAATATTTTAAAATTAAACTTAAAATGTCCCTTTTGTAATTACGAAGGTGAAATGGAAGCCGAATTTAAAATTGGTTACCTGAATCTTGATATTTACAATACCGGTGATAAAATAAAATGGGTAGAAGGATTGGCTAAACAACCTCATCAAAAGCGCCCGGAAGGCGGGAACTTTTGCGGAGAAGGTTATGTAGAATGCCAAAATTGTAATAAGGACTTTTGGCTAGAAATATTCATTGAAAACGATCGTATTACAAAAGCAAAGATTAATTTTGACAAAGCTGGATATGTGAAAAAGAGTTAAAATATAACCAAGCATAAAATTTAACGGTTTCGTAGTATTTAAAGTTGATAAAATCAGCGAAAAAGAGTGGCAATGGTTAAGTTATTAAGGTATACACAAGAAGTGTTAATAACCTACTTTAATGTAGAATAACGCTTCTTTTTTTAATTGTTTCAATTATTGTTCAATATGAGAAATATTGGACACCGAAGTAAAATTTTATTAAAATAAAAAATAGAGATTAAATTATGTTAATTGATACACATATTTTTTAATAACAAAGGTGTTTTAACACAATGAAACTATACCGACCTGTAGGAATCCGAGAACTTGAATTGATCAAACAATCCGGAATGACCGAATTTCCACCCAGATTTCCGGAGCAGCCGATATTTTACCCTGTTTTAAATAAAGAGTATGCTCGCCAGATCGCTAAGGAATGGAACGCAAAAAATCCGCCCGATTATGCCGGTTTTGTAACTGAATTTGAAATCGATGATCAATATGGAGCAAAGTTTGAAATCAAGACTGTGGGAGGATCGATCCACCAGGAATTGTGGGTTCCAGCAGAAGAACTTGCAGAGTTTAACAAACATATTATCGGGAAGATCAAAGTTATCGAAAGCCATTACGGTGAAAACTATCAAGGTTCAAAAACAATTTGAAATAAACTAAAAGATACCAAGACAAGGGGGATATTTGGTGATTAATATTACTGAAGAATTTATTAATTCGACAGCTCCAAACCAAAATGCAATTACCAATGGTTTAGGACTTGTCAAAAAGAATAAGTTTGTAAACCTCTATATAGCAGATGATCAGACGGTTTTGTTCGGTGAATGTAAAGGAAGCGGATCCAGTAATTATATTACATCAGCCGATTTTATTAATCCGAAAAATCCGGTATTCCGCTGCACCTGTCCAAGCAGGCAGTTCCCCTGCAAGCATTCGATCGGGCTCTTATTTGCTTATCTTTATGGAAAGAATTTTGAAACCGCCGCAATTCCCGAAGATATATTACAAAAGCGCGAAAAGCTTGAGAAGAAAGAAGAAAAGAAGAAGGCACAAGCAGAAAAAGGACCGAAAAAGGTCAATCAATCTGCCTTAAAAAAGAAGCTTACGGCCCAAATTGAAGGCCTTGAACTTTTTGAGAAACTGATTGGGAATCTTGTCCAGTCCGGGTTGGGAACAATCAATCTCAAAACCATCAGAACAATGAAGGAACAGGTAAAACAACTGGGAAACTATTATCTGCCTGGCCCTCAAATTATGTTACGTGATTTCTTACTGTTATTTGAGAACAGTGATGATAATGAAACAATCTATTCCCAGGCTGTAGATCGATTGATAACAATGTATTCGCTGTGTAAAAAAGGGAAGGAATACCTTGCCAAACGGATGGAGAATCTTGAGTCAGCTCCGGAAAACAATGATTTGATCCCTGAACTTTTAGGACAGGCTTGGCAGCTTTCCGAGCTTAAGGAAATGGGTCTGGTCCAACAAGAGGTTGAGTTGGTGCAACTTGCTTTTAACAGTATTAGCAGTGAAGCAAGGATGGAATATATCGACTGCGGAATCTGGATCAATTTAAACGGCGGTGCAATCCAGCGCACTTTCAATTACAGGCCTTTTAAAGCGGTAAACTATATTCGTGAAGAAGATTCCTTTTATGCGGTAGCGCAGGTTAAGGAGTTGTTTATCTATCCGGGAGAACTAAATCCCCGCATCCGGTGGGAAGAGATGGAGATCCGGGATATTACTGTGAAAGATTATCAAACTATCAAATCCTACGCTAAAAAATCTTACGCTGAAGTCATTAAGGCAATCAAGAACCAAATCAAGAATCCCCTCTCTGATAAAAATCCTCTGGTCTTATTAAGCTTCGCCAAGATTGGAAAGGTTGGAGAGGCGTTTGTTATGGAAGATGAAACAGGACAGAGGATTGTACTTGAAGATCATTTTGAACCGTATAGTACCGATCTGCTGGAACTTGTTGAAGAAAAAACTCTGGCAAACAACTGTCTGCTGGTTGAATTCCACCACAATCCGGCAACCGGGAAATTAAGGGGGCAACCACTAAGTTTAATAACAGATGACCAGATTATCAGGTTAAATTTTTAAAATCTTGAATCAATAAGTTATAAATAAATACTTGCGGAGTTGGTGAAAAAATGAGTATGGCCCTAATCCATGAAGTGTATGAAGAAGTCAGAAAGTTGATGATTGCCGGAAGCGATATGGTGAGCGATAACTTTAAACTGAAAAAGATCTTACCGGCAATGCAAAAATCCGGAGCCAGCGTGCCCGTTTTTGCAAGGGTTGCCGAGGCAATGGAGGCAGCAATCAATCCAGGGACAGGCAAGTCAGCGGAGAAACTTTTGGAACTGGCAAATATCGTGAATGCCATTGTCTATACCCAGGGTGAAACCGGAATCCAAGGAGAGATTGAAAAAGTTGATTGTTTAGGACTGTCTTATCCTACCAATACTCCATACCGGAAACTGAATCCGTTAATCACCGCATTAACAACTAAAGGTTCCGGACGACTTGAGATTATCAGAAGTTTTTATGAGCAAGAAAATGATCAGGATCTTCGATTAATAATCCCTCTGATCGAAGCTCTGGGTGATGGATATCCCGAAATCGCCAATTTGGCAGGTGATATTTTAAAAGAATGCGGTCAGGCAATCATTCCTGCTCTCAAGAAACAATTTGATTTAAATGGCGGAAAAAGGGATGCCAAAATAATTGATCTGATTTCGGATTTAGCCGGTAAAACAGAGAAAGAGTTCTACCTTTATGTAATTGAAAACAGCCGTGAAGAAGTCAAGGTAAGCGCAATTAAGGCCCTTAAGGACTTACCTGAGTATGAAGATTTACTGATTGAACTTGCAGACGACAAGAAGAAGGAAATCCGGGCAGCTGTCCTTTCTGCCCTTAGCAGGATGCAAACAGACAGTACTGTAAACTGCCTGCTTAATGCAGTTCGAGGCAAAGACAGAGATATTGCCATTGAACCGATTAAGTTAAACGACGCACCAAAGATGGCGCAAATGCTTCTGGAAGAAGCTGAAAAGAGCCTGCAATCAATTCAAGCATCCGACATGACGTCCGAACAGGCGGAAGCTACTGTCAAAAAACAAGTTGAGTATTTTATTACGGTTTTGGATTGTATGTTGGGAAAGAAGGAGCCCGAAATTTTTGAATTTCTCAAAAAGTGTATTGAACTCCCGACAAATCTGCCCCAGTTTAAAATTAATAATGCCAAGGATACTGTAATTCGCACTGCGGCGAGGAATATCCTGGCTTTGGCAAATGAAGCAGCATACGATTTCCTTTTATCAAGCATTAATAAATATGATAACTTAATCCTTGATTACTCTTTTGAAGCAGCCATTAGGTCAAAATCACCGGAGTATGTATTTGAACACTATTCACCTCTATTGAAAAAAGGTCCTAAATCTTTTGAGCGTAAAGAAATTACCAAAGTTATCTCCTATTGCTCTGATTTTGAACCAGAATATCAAATTTGGAATTATAATCCGGTACACGACGATGAAATCAAGTGGGATCAACGATGGGCTAAATTCCTTTTAGAACTTGACGAAATATCAACAGGATGTAGGCTTGTTACCAAAGGTGATACTAAGTGTATCCAAATTATACTGGAAAAATTAAAAAAACATCGCAAATTTGGGGATCAGCATCTGACAAATTTGATTTTAGGGTTATTCCAGGCAGGTTATGAGAAGGTAAGCGATGCAATAATCGAGGTTCTTGAGTTTAACATTAAAGATCATAATAAATATTCTTTTAGATACTATTTAGATAATTTTATCGAATTAATTAAGTTGTTACCCGCCGATGACGCGCAATCTATTGAAGCATTTGCAACAGAACATAATGTTGATGGATTAGAAAAGCTGTTTGAAGCAGTCTGGCATTTAAAGAATAAAAATAAGAAATAAAAAAAGAAACTAAGGACTAAATTAAAAGACTTACTGAAAATAATTTTTAAGGAGGATGCAGATGTCGGAGTTAGATAATGTCCTAAGGTTACCGGCTGAACAGATGTACGCCCATGAAATTGAAGTATTGATTAGCGCGGAGACTGAACGTATCCCAACCGGATGGAAGATGTCCCCCCGTTCGGTCTTAACTTATATCACCGGTGGTAAGGTTAAAGGGGTGGAGATTTCGCCAAAGTACATCGGCAACAGACGACTGGTCGAAGTTGCAATCTCAACCTTGTTAACCGACAGAGCCCTATTACTGATCGGGGAACCGGGTACAGCCAAATCATGGCTTTCAGAACATCTCAGCGCAGCGATCCATGGAGATTCCACCAAGGTGATTCAGGGGACGGCAGGAACAACCGAAGAACAGATCCGCTATTCATGGAATTATGCCATGCTGATTGCTAACGGTCCGTCCAGGGAAGCATTAGTAAAAAGCCCGATATTTCGGGCGATGGAATGTGGCGGAATTGCCAGATTTGAAGAAATATCAAGGTGCGCTTCCGAAGTCCAGGATGCTTTGATCTCGATTCTTTCGGAAAAGAGAATCTCCATTCCGGAGCTGGGGTATGAAATTCCTGCAGCCAAAGGCTTTTCAATCATTGCCACGGCAAACACGAGAGACAGGGGTGTCAATGATATGTCTTCCGCGTTAAAACGGAGGTTTAACATTATTGTGTTGCCTACACCGGGAGATATTGAAACCGAAATTGAAATTGTCAGAAAACGTGTCAAGGAACTGGCAGTGAACTTAGAGCTTCAGGCGGCGCTCCCTGCCGATGATGCAATTGTTAAGGTTGTTACAATCTTCCGTGAACTCCGCAATGGAATGACACTCGACAGCAAGGAAAAGATCAAACCACCGAGTGGCGTTATCTCAACTGCTGAGGCGATCTCGCTGCTAACCAACAGTATGGCCCTGGCAGCCTGTTTCGGAAAAGGCAAAATTACCAGTGAAGATATTGCCGCCGGACTCCAGGGAGCCATTGTAAAGGATGAAGAGAAGGACAAACTGGTATGGCGGGAGTATCTCGATAACGTCTTGAAAAAACGCGGTTCGGAGTGGCGTGACCTTTACAATGCCTGTAAGGAGATGAATGCGTGAAACAAACAACGAAATCACCGCATTTTTTTGGCGTAAGGCACTTATCGCCTACCGGTGCTTACCAGTTATCGAAATTTTTAGATGAAATCAAACCCACAGCGGTTCTTGTTGAAGGGTTGTCTGATGCCAATGACCAGATCGAATATTTTACCAGCAACGACACCAAACCTCCGATCGCAATATTGGCTTATACGGAAGAGTTGCCCGTAAGAACGCTTATGTATCCTTTTGCCGATTATTCCCCTGAATATCAGGCATTGGTTTGGGCAAAAAAGAACAATGTCCATGCTGAGTTTATTGATCTGCCTTCCGATGTCTTCATCAGTCTTGAATATTCCGTAAGAAAAGAGGCGGAAATTAGTTCGGAAGATGATGAAATTGACCCGGATCATGAAGACAATGACTCAGAGAGCGAACCGGAAGTTAATTTGGCAGCAGAAATTAATTCCATCTATGAAAAATGGGCTTTATTGGCGGGCGAAGAAGACCATGATACTTACTGGGAACGGTATTTTGAACACAATCAAAACCACGAAGCTTACCGTCTGGCTGCCTTAGAATTTGGCAAGAGCATCAGGGAACTGTTACGGAATGATCCTGTTGAAATGGCTAAGAACCTCCTTCGGGAAGCTTACATGAAAAAAAGAATTCTTGCCACAATCGAAGCAGGGCATCAACCAGAAAAGATCGTAGTGGTTACAGGAGCTTACCATTCACCGGCACTGATGGAAGACCTGGCGCCTATGACCGAAGAAGAATTCTTAAGCCTCCCAAGAGTAAAAACCAAACTGACATTAATGCCCTATTCCTTCTACCGCTTATCTTCCCGGGCAGGTTATGGCGCAGGCAATATTGCACCGGCTTATTACGGTATGATGTGGAATTGCCTGAAGGCAGGTGACTTGGAGAAACTGCCCTATACTTATTTTTCGGCAATTGCCTCCTTTTTGAGGGATAACGGTACTCATCGGTCTTCAGCAGAGGTAATCGAAGCAGTTCGGCTTGCCAATACTCTGGCCGCGATGCATGAAGGCAGTGCGCCAACCCTGAAGGATTTACGAGATGCGGCAGTAACCTGCCTCGGATATGGCGAGTTGTCAGTGGTTTCCGAGGCTATGGTGCAGATTGAAGTAGGGACGGAAATAGGCGCTCTTCCGGAAGGGATAAGCCGTACTTCGATTCAGGATGACTTCTATCGGGAACTTAAACGGCTCAAGCTTGAAAAGTACAAATCTCCGGTTGCAACAGACTTGGATCTGGACTTACGTGAAAACCGCAGAGTCAAATCGGAAGAAGCAGCATTTCTGGATTTAAATCGGTCGTTCTTCCTCCACAGACTCAGGGTTTTAAATATCAGTTTTCAGAAGTATAATCCGCGCAGTCAGGAGGCCGCAACCTGGGCAGAATCGTGGGTCTTGCGCTGGACGCCTGAAGCGGAGATCGAACTGGTGGAAGCAGTATTAAAGGGAGAGACGGTAGAATTGGCTACAGCCTTTGCCTTTAAGGAGCGGTTGGAGAACTGCCAAAAGATCGA
The DNA here is from genome assembly GCA_029553165.1 of Bacillota bacterium. Classification (GTDB taxonomy): domain Bacteria; phylum Bacillota; class UBA4882; order UBA8346; family UBA8346; genus JAKPCT01. Next base: position 5,257 of record JAKPCT010000087.1, on the reverse strand, counting down.
AGAAGCGGCTTTGGTAGTCCGTCAGGCATGTGAATGCGGCATGATGGAGTCGATGGAACAGGCAAGGGAAGTGCTGCAAAAACTGTCTGTCGATACAGGAGCATTCAATGAAGCTGCGTTGGCAGCATTTCAATTGGCGCAAGTTATCAGTTACGGGGATATCAGGAGGTTTGACTCATCAAAACTGATCCCGTTATTGCAACAGTTGTTTTTAAGAGCAACCTTATTGTTGCTCGATGCTGCAAATTGTGATAATCAGGCTGCAACTCAAGTAGCTGATTCAATCAACATCTTAAATCAAATCGCTTTGGAGTATTATGATACTGTCGCCGAAGACTTATGGATCAAAAAACTGACCGAATTATCCGAAAGAGACGATCGTAATCCCAAACTGTCAGGACTTGCGTGCTCGATCCTGTTAGAGAGAAACCTTATCAACAATGAAAAACTCTCTCAGGAAGTTTCCCGAAGACTCTCTCCCGGAATCGAAGCCGATCTTGGGGCCGGTTGGTTCGAAGGTCTGTCACTGCGGAACAGGTACGCGTTGATAACCAGAACCGGTTTGTGGAAGCAGATCGACGAGTATGTGAGCTGGCTTGATCAAGAACAGTTCAAACGGGCTTTGGTCTTCTTAAGAAGGACATTCGGAGATTTTAATGTTTCCGAAAAACGCAGCATCTGTGAGAACCTTGGCGAAATATGGGGTTTAAACGCTGATGAAACCTCCGACATTCTTAACAGAGAACTTACTGCAGAGGAAGAAGATACTTTAGCGGAATTAAATGATTTTGATTTTGGAGATATATGATTATGATGGCAGATATGGACAAGATCAAACGCTGGAGACTGATCTTAGGCGAATCCAGTAAAGAAATCTTGGATTCCTTTACGGAAACGGGAATTAAGCTTAATAATGATGAACTTGTTATGGATGAAGCTCTGGCGGCAATATATGATAAGTCCTCTTCAAGTGAGGATTTACTCTCCACGTCGCGTTCTGCGGGAAAGGGGGCTTCTGCTCCAAAGATCGCGAAATGGCTTGCTGACATCCGTACTTATTTTACCGAAGACGTAGTTTCGGTTATTCAGACCGATGCTATTGAGAAGAAGGGACTCAAACAACTGTTGTTTGAACCGGAAGTATTGAAAAATGTTCAACCGGATCTTGACCTGGTTGCAACCTTCATGTCCTTAAAGGGGAAGATTCCTGAAAAGACCAAGGAAACTGCCCGGCAACTTGTGAAAATGGTAGTAGAAGATATCAACCGGAGACTGGAAAACGATTTGCGGAAGGCTATTTCCGGCGCTCTAAATAAACGCAACCATTCTCCAATCCCCAGCGCTGTCAGTATTGACTGGAAATATACCATAAACCGTAACTTAAAGAATTATAACCGCGAACATAATAAACTCGTTCCGGAACGGTTCTTCTTCTTTGACCGGGCCAAACAGATGAATAAGTGGAATATCATTTTGGACATGGACCAGAGCGGTTCGATGGCCGAATCAATCATCTACGGTTCGATCACCGGCTCCATTTTGGCCAGTATCGCCTCATTAAATACCCGAATTGTTGCTTTCGATACTGCTATCGTAGACCTGACCGAAGAATACGGCAATGATCCGGTAGATATGCTCTTTGGAATCCAGCTTGGCGGAGGAACCGATATCAACAAATCGGTAGCCTATTGTCAACAGTTCATTACTGATCCTGCCAATACTTTGTTTATCCTGCTCTCGGATTTGTACGAAGGTGGAAATCAGGCTTCGTTGATCAAGCGAATGGAAGAGATGCACGAGTCCGGAGTAAAAATAATCTGCCTGCTGGCATTGTCAGACAGAGGAGTACCATCCTATGATGAAGAACTGGCCCGAAAGCTGTCCAAAATCGGAATTCCTTGTTTTGCCTGTACGCCGACACTCCTTCCGGAACTGTTGGAAGGTGCGTTAAAAGGCTATGATTTAAACGCACTGGCGGAAAGATTGAAGAAGAATAAATAGAGAAGTGTAATATAAGTTTTTATAGATATATGGGGGAGGATTGTATGAATCTAATATTAAAAGAAAAAATAAAAAACAATAAATTTATTGATGAAGTACTATCCAAAATGCGGATTGACGAACAACAATATCAAGAGCTATGCAACTTATTGAAAGAGCTTGCAACCGAATGGCAAAATAACCAGGTTATCGACAAAGAATTGGCTTTATATTTATACTGCACCCCGCAGATGATCAGAAACGTCTTCCTTAGCTTCAAAGATAAAAATGGACCTTTACCGGAGATCGCTAAGCGGTTAGAAGATATTTGGGTCGAATTGGATGCCCTGGTAATCGAATGTTTAAAATGAAGTTATATTGATTTGATATACATTATGTATCGAGAAGGAGTCTAATACTACCGATGGAAATAGAAATTGAATACAATAACTCTGAAGTTACATGGTGCTATAATGGGAAATTTTTTAACTATTCCAGGGAAGGAATAGAATTTGCATCGGTAGATTATAACACAATTTATATTGAAATTGATCACGATGGTAGATATGAGTACCAATATGTAAACTTTGAAGGTAAGTTGCTCCTTTCATATTGTATAGCTACAGAGACAGTAACAGTCTTTAATCCGGGACCAAAAATAATTAAAATACCTTCAATACAAGATTTGGCCATTTACAACAATCAAAGATTTTTGGTCCTTGTCGGAGAAGGTGACGACAGTAGATTAAGAGAATATAATTTTCAAGGCGACCTACTTAAAGAGTACCTGTCGCCGGCAGGATATACATTCTATCGTCTTGGTGAGATTGGTCCGGAAATAAATGTTGTGTGCCAAGGAAATAAACTTACTCAAGACAAGTTTGGAAGAAACGACTGGAATTTTACTCTGGATTTGGAGACAGGGGAGTGGAAGAGGCAGTCATTAGCTTATTAATCACAGCGGAAGAATGCCGACTCTTAAAAAAGAGATATTCAAGAAAAGAGAATTCAAACATCTCGACCGTAGTAATTTTAGGGAGATAAATTAGAAATGGCCAAAAAATTTAAGAATCTGGCTGCGGAACTCGAATATGAACATATCCAGGAATTAAAAGCGAAGAATGAATCCGCCTTCTTAGTTAAAGATACGGAAGATTCAAAGGTCTATCTAAAGATATTAAACCGGGGAGAGCAGCTGTTTTACCAGGAAAATGACCGGGCTTTTATCTGTGAAATCTCTCTTCCCCATAATGTTGTCTTTATTGAGACCATAAAAAAGTGGAATACTGGGACGAAGCTAACCCCTCAAGAAAAGGAAGAGGTCATCAATAACATCCAAAGATTTTTTAAAAATAATTATAATACGGATATTAATTTTACATAACATAATTAAACTCGTCTGTCGGAAGTATGCTTGGCTTTCTTTATTTTCTTAGATATTTAGTAATTTATGGATTGTCTGCAGTGGACAGACGATTTCAGCAATTTACTTCCGAAAAAACAGAGCTATAGATTTATACTGTTATTGATGCGGTGGAAACAATTGAAGATAAAAAGGCTTATTGGTAATAAAGAATTCTTTGCCATCGAATATGAAGTTACCAGCGTCTATTAAAATTTCTTATATGGCAAGTTTTGTTACTGGATTCAAGGGATCCAAATAGGTGACTACGATGAAGGGGCCACTTTGAGTGACCTGCTTTGGAGAATCCCATATTTGGTAAACGACAATGGAAACAGAGGACATCAAAAGCTGTTTGAATTGGGACTAAAAGAAGTATTTAATATATTAAGCAGTACTTTATATGGTGAAGGCAATCCGCAATACAATGAGCTTGCAGAAGAAGAGATGTGGGCTAGATTTGACATCAGTATGAATATCGATATTTTTTACAATTACAAAGTGTTCTTAGTTGAATCTGAAGAAGATTTGGCCCGGATTATATTCAATGATAGAGACGGACTGTTGCATCAAAGCTATATCAAAAAGGGCATTGTTGATGATGTGTTTCAAAAATTTTATACTGATTTTAATAAGATCTATGACGAATTGATTATTAATCAACAAAACAACAAGACCAATTAACTACGCCGTTACCCATTATAAAGATGATGATGGTTACCACCGTTCAAAAAATTAATGAAAAGGGACAACCATGAAACATAGAAATAATTATCTGGATATTGTTCAAAAGTATGATGATCGATTCAAAGTTTTATCCAATTTCATTAACACTGTTGATGATAGTTGGAGTAAAAAAATCACGCCTGCAACAGAAGAGCAGATCAGAAGACTTAAGGAAGTATCACCGATTGTCCAAAATGGCTACGAACTCCCGGAAGCATATCTATGGTTTTTAAAGCAGATGGGGGTAAATGATGGCGGGTTACTATCAGGTTCTCTTTGTGGTACAGCAAATATTAATGAGATTATTGCGCATTATACAAGATATGGAAAGCGATTGTATGAAGATTTTGAACTGAAGCCTAACCAGTTACTGTTTTTCTTAAATGAGATGGAAGCAGAGTATTATATCACCTATCAAAATGACGGAACACATATTATTACAACTAATTTTGACGTTACCTATGGGGTTGACGGATTTTCTGAAAATTTTGAAAAGATGTTATTCCAGATTGCATTTGCAAAATACGGAAGACATTATTTTAAGGATACTATCTATTTTGGCACTAACAAAATAAAATTAGAACTGACAAAGAAACATCTTCAAACAGATGACATCTTAGCCGTGGTTGATGCATATGCCCGAAAAAAATATTACAAAGACCTGGTTTTCTGATAAATGGCACTATATTGGAGTAAAAGAAAATACCACTTTATACGTACATTTAGGTTTTGCCATCAGCGGATATTTTACCGGAAATGACTATTTGGAGATAAACCAACTGGTGCAAGAACTGTGCGGAATTATTGGTACTGAAATCCAGTAGTTTAATTGTGATTGTAATCAGAAACAAGGTGTTTAGATGAATTTATTAACAGAAAATGATTTAAAAGAACTTCAAGAGAATTTCGATCCTCAATACAAAAATATTACTATGACATTTACCATTCTGACAGAATTAGATCAACAATTAGAAGATGGTGTAAATTGGGCAGTAATTGAAGAAATTGTATAATGCCCCCACTTGTCAAGACAATTTTTTAGCTTTTCTAAGTTAGGTTCTCCTTTCTTTATTTTTGTATAATTATAACATTTATGCATTCTGTTGGAGGATGTCAAGGGCGAGCGTAAGCGAGTTCATCTTGGCCCTT